>NZ_DJDM01000031.1:0-65589 GCF_002431085.1 Empedobacter sp. UBA5924 | reverse complement strand
AGGATATGACGTACCCACATACATTACTTTCTTTTTTGAAAGAATGTTTGATAAACTGCACATATTGTACATATTGCAGTTAAAACAATAGTTACATCCATAATTAATCAAATTTTGGAAACTCTGGAGAAGAACAATCCGTAGCCAAACATTTTGCTTCTTCTCCATTTTTCATTTTTATTAAACATTTCACTATACCCATACATTTTGTATTTATCTTATATATATATCCGTAAATTTTTATTTATGGAAACAATTTTATCACGTTTGAAAAAAAAATATGTTTTATCACAAGTAATTCAACCGCTGTATAACCCTTCTTAAATTAATTGTTTAAATCTATATTTTCACTCATGATTTAGAAAGGACAAAAAAATCACTTGATTAAAACATCCTTTTACCAGTGTTTATCCATATCCGAAGGATAAATTTTGACAAACTTATCTTGATTGATAAAATTATTTACTGACACAATTATTTCCTTCGGAAAAAAAATATATAACACTAATACAGGTTGTTACATGCAATATGATGAGTTTCTACATCTAAAAACAGACTTTTATTTTGGCACTTTTTTACATAAAAAATCCCTTGAGATGTCTCAAGGGATTCATATCTTTAATTTTTATGTAGGAAGATCTATTTTTTGTCCGATTTGGATATGCATTTTCAACGGCAGAATGCACTTTACAGCGTGTTTTTTGAAGTAAAATCATTTATTTAAAACTGTACTCTTTTAATATCAATAACTTAACTTTAGAAAAATGGTATATAATAATGATTATGTAAAGTGAGATTTATTTGTTTTTCTTATAATTTATTGTATTTTAGTACAAACGCTAAATTACTATGAATAAACACATTAAAGAAATCACTCTAATTAGTGGATGTATTACATCTCTACTATTTTCTTATGGATGCTCTGAAGAATTATTTGTGGACGAACAAAATAGGAACGAAAAAGAATTAATTGTAAAAGAACGAACTTCTACTCGAATTGAAAAATTGAGTAGTTTACCAGAGTTTAATTCTTTTTTAAATGAAAATATTATTCAAAATAAATTTTCAAAATCCGCTAAAAAAACTTCTCTTGATGGAGAGAAGAATGTATTTGTCGTAGAAAAAAATGGAACTACTTCTTATAGTATCATTTTTTACAATGAATATGGTTTTGATATTTTAGTTTACAATAAAGGAGAAAAAGAATCTTCTATGATTGTTAAATTTATCCCTGACAGTAAAACTAAAAATAATTCATTCGAAGATTTTACTGGTCTTGTAAAATATTTTACTTTAAAAGGTACTTTATTAGGAGAAAATAGATTTGAAAATGCTAAACCTATAACAACTCCTACTAATCCTCAAAAATCAAATAAAGGTAGTAGTAATTGTTCTTCTACCACTATAACTATAGCTTTCCCTTGTAATTCAGGAAAACATTACCCTGGAGAATCATGTGATTTGAGTGGTTCAGAGAGAGCTTATTATGAATACTATACTTACACGAATTGCTATGTAGACGAATTTCCTTATCCTGACGGAGGCGGTGGAGGATTTGGAAACCCTGGTGATGGACCAGGACCAGGAGGAGGTGGTGGCGGTTTTTCTGAATTTGCTTTTGCTATTTTTCTAAACACTAATACAGATCTATCTCAAAAATACATGACATTATCTGATGATAAAAAACAATACATAGAATATGTTTATAACTCTCAAGGAGAATATTTAACTCAATTTGCTATTAATTTATTATCTTCCAACTCTTCTATTGAATTATATCAGTTTGTTAAATGGGTAGATTGGTATAAAGAGTATAAATTAAGTAATACAAATGTGGAAAGTTACTTTATGCAAAATCCACAGGATTTACAAATTTTATTTGCTTTAGGAGCAGATTTCTTTACTCAAAACCCTAATATTAGTTGGGATTATTTAGAAAATTGGTTTTTCAATGGTAATAATCTTAATTCTTCAGTAATGAATGAATATTTACAAGACTTAAAAAATCCTGACATCGTAAAACCTACTAAGAGATTTAAAAATAACACAAAAATAAATGGTATTTACAATCAAGCGAAAACAGCCTCTAATTTCAAACAATACTTAAAAAACTTTGAGCCTACATTTTCTGTTGCTCACCTCCTATTTGATATTGGTGAAACAACTCAAGGAAATTATGCTGTAACTTCTGTACCTAAAGACTACTGGATTAAGATAACTTTTAATCAAAGCGTAGATTGGAACAATACTCCCAAAATCATTATAGCAGACACTTTTATGCACGAAATGATTCATGCCGAAATTTTCAGAAAACTTTTATCTATAGGTTCAACTAATGGAAACATTGATGTTAATAAAATTACACAATATTTAAATACCCATAATTATCCTGGCTTATTTGATTATTATGTAGAAAGAACAGTAGGTGGAGAAAACTGGCAACATGAAGCAATGGGAGCTCATTATGTTAACATAATGGTTAATTTTCTAAAGCAATTGTATAATAATAAATATACAGATGTAGAGTATAAAACAGTCGTATGGATGGGGTTAAAAGGTACAATAGCTTGGAATTCTTTATCACAAACAGAAAGAACTTTATATGAAACAACATGGAACGAAAAATATTGGACATGGGAACTTTAAGTAGAATATTACTATTAGTAACATTTTTATTTTATTTTGATAATATAAATGCCCAAATAATAAACATAGAAAAGGGAGATTCTATTGAGTTAATTAAAAAAAATGAACTAAAAGATAATAATACCATCTTTTACAAAAATGAATATACATTAATCATTTATAATAAAGAGCATATTGAATACAATAAAAAAAATGGTTTTTCTTATAAAACATTTGCTGGAGGAAGAAAATATTGTGATGAATGTAAAAAAGAAAAATATGTTTTTAGTCTAAAAAAAATTAACTCTAATGAAATACCTAAATTAAATAAACTTGAAATATTTAATCAAAATTATCTTTTTAAAAATCTTAAAAAGTATCAATTTTCCTATGGATATTTTTGTGTAAACAATATCTATTACGAAAATTTAGGTATGCCAATTGAATAAAACAATAAAAATATCTATAACACCTTTTATGTAAAATAGACAACCTCAAAAATTTGAGGTCGTCTATTTTTTCTTCTATTTTGTCTACTTTTCTAAAAAGATTATTACTGTCGTTTGGATTTTTATTTGCCCATTTTTTGAATTTTTGCATAAAAAGAGTATCATTCTCTGATAAAATGCGATGTTGATTATTTCAATTCATTGTAAAACTCATTTCTAATCTTCGCTTTCGCTTGAAACCCAAACTTAAAAGCAAAAAACAAAGCTGCTAACCCAATTACAGAAAAAACAACCGAATACAATGTAACATTAAACCCTATATAAGAATCATCTAAAGCCTTTCCTTTTTCATCAATACGATTGGTAATAATATGAACATGAGTTGCTTTCTTTTAAAAAGATGCCGACAGTAGTCTCTCAATGATTCAACTAACTAAGTTATTTCCATAAAGTTGGCAACTCGATTTGCTCAAACGAAATGGTTGTAAAAATCAATGGTTTTCTATCCATGCAAATGATAAGAAAGTTAGAGTGAGAAGTTATTCATATTAGTGTGGTAACAACGATTAGTATATTATTAATTCTTGAAAACTTCTTACGATCTGGAGATTTAGTTAAAACTTATGACTGTACTCATAAGTATCGTTTCTTTTGAGTAAGTAGTTTTGCAAGCAAATTTTAATTTTTATTATGCTTACAGATCAACATAAAGAAATCATTTTAGCAACTGTCCCTTTATTAAGAGAAAGTGGTGTTGCTCTAACTAAACATTTTTATAATCGAATGTTTACTCACCATCCAGAATTAAAAAACCTGTTTAACATGGGAAATCAAAATTCAGGAAAACAGCAAACAGCTTTGGCTATGGCTGTATTGGCTTATGCTGAAAATATTGCGAATCCAGTTGTATTAATGCCAGTTGTAGATATGATTGGACACAAACATACAAGTTTAAATATTCAACCCGAACAATACGATATTGTAGGAACACATTTATTGGCTTCTATTAAAGAAGTTTTACAAGATGCTGCAACCAATGAAGTGCTTGAAGCATGGAGATTAGCGTATAACCAATTGGCTAATTTGATGATTGGTCATGAACAGAAAATGTATGAAAGTAAAAAAGAAGAAGCTGGTAACTGGCTAGGATGGCGCACATTTATTGTGAAAAGTAAGGTTGAAGAATCTGCCGAAATTACTTCGTTTTACTTAAAACCAAAAGATGGAAAAGCTCTTCCAAAACATTTAGCAGGACAATATTTAAGTATCAAAATATTTTTACCTGAAATGAATCTTGAACAAATACGTCAATATAGTATTTCTTGTGCTCCAAATGATGAATACTTTCGTATTTCTGTGAAACGTGAAAAAGGTACGAATATCGCAGTAAATGGAATGATTAGTAACTATTTACATGATTACATTTTTGAAGGTGACGAATTGGAATTGAGCGCTCCTACAGGAAACTTCGTGTTACAAGAAACGAAAAACAAGAAGATATTTATTAGTGGAGGAATCGGTCAAACTCCTTTATTGTCTATGTTAGAAACTTTTGATTTAAACGAAAAAGTACAACATGATGTCGTTTGGATACACGCATGTCGCAATAAAGAAGTGCATGCATTTGCAGATAAAATAAAACTTATTCAAAACAACCATCCTAATGTAAGTAAATATCAATTTTACGATTATATAGAAGAGTCTATTGCAGATTCAAGTGTTTTGAAAGGCCATATTGACTTTAAAAAGATTGAAGACTGGAAGTTTGATAAAGATTCTGAATATTATGTGTGTGGACCACGCCCTTTTATTAAAAAAATGATTGAAGAACTAGAAATAAATCAAGTCAATAAAGAACAAATTTTCTTTGAAGAATTTGGACCAAAATCGTTATAATCAATAATTAAAATATGGAGAAGCAATGCTTCTCCTTTTACATGTATGAATTTTAAAAATCATGTATCAAAAAAAAACTATCGATGGGTTAAATGGAGTAGAATAGTTCTTTGTTCTATTTTAGTCGGAGTTTCTGTAGGTTTGCTTACCTTAATGTTTAAAAATTTAGTAGAACAATATGAGTATTTACTTTTAGATAAAGCAAAAAAAAATAATTTATTCTTTGTTATTTTTCCATTTATAGGATTAACATTGATTTATTTTTTGCGCCAGTTTGTTTTTAATAAAAAGAAAAATAAAGGTATTACTGAAGTATTGGAAGCTCTACGCTCTCAAAAAAAGATTCCTTCTTATAAAGTTTTTTCACATTTTTTTAATGGATTTCTTACCGTTATTTTTGGAGGAACAACAGGAATCGAAGTTTCCACTGTTGTTGCTACAGCTACTTTGGATGATATGGCTTCCCGAAAAGATGTCATTTTCAAAAAATATCGTAAAGAATTTATGGGAGCTGCAATTGCGAGCGGGGTCACTATTTTATTTTGTAGTCCGTTGGCAGGAATCTTCTTTTCCTATGAAACGATAGGGAAACAAAAAAGCAACGTTTTTTGGTTTACACACATTCTTAGTGTTACATTTTCAACTATTATTCTATTTTTGATGAATGCTCATCCTTTGATAGATCTTAGTCAGCGTGTAAAAGAATGGCATTATGAAGCAATACCATTTTTCATTATTTTATGTGGTTCAACAAGTATTTATGGTGTATACATGACGCGAATAGTCACCTATTCAAAGCGTATTTTATTATTTGAAAACCAACCCATACTTCAATTACTAATAGGTTCTATATTGTTGGGAATCGTTTTATATTTTTTACCCGAATTATATGGGTCTGGTTATCATACTATTGCTGAGTTAACCAAAGAAACAAATTATGTTGTAGAATTTGCTCTACTTGCATTATTTCTTGTAATTATAAAGCCGTTTACAACTGGATTTACTTTAAAACTGGGAGGTGACGGCGGTGTTTTTGCTCCGAGTATTTTTGCAGGTGCATGCTTGGGTTTGCTTGTAGGTGTTTTAACTAAAGTATATTTTATGCCTGATGTAATTGTTTTGAACTTTATAATATTGGGTGTAGCATTTACAGTAGCTGCGACTTTACATGCTCCATTTACAGCCATATTTTTAACTTTCGGAATTTTTAATTCTTACGTTTTATGGTTCCCGATTGTTGTATTAACTTTTATTAGTTATCTTTTATCAAAAAAAATATATCCTTATACTGTTTATACATTAATATTAAAAAATGACAAATAATTTTGATAAATTAATAGAGGAAGTTCGTGCATGTAAAGTCTGCGAACCTTTTTTGCCATTAGGTGCAAATCCTATTGTACAAGCAAATCCTATGTCTAAAATTGCTATTATTGGGCAAGCTCCAGGTTTAAGAGTTCATGAGACAGGTGTACCTTGGAACGATGCAAGCGGAAATGAATTGCGTAAATGGTTAAATGTAACAGTAGATCAATTTTATAATCCCGAACTTTTTGCATTATTACCCATAGGATTTTGTTATCCGGGAAAAGGGAAATCTGGAGATTTACCTCCAAGAAAAGAATGTGCACCTCTATGGCATACTAGTTTATTAGATGAAATGAAAGAAATACAGCTGATTTTATTAATTGGTCAGTATTCCCAAAAATATTATTTGAAGAATAAAATGAACAAAAATATTACTGAAAACATTTTAAATTTTAACGATTATTTGCCTGATTATTTTCCTTTGCCTCATCCGTCACCACGAAATTTTATTTGGATGAATAAAAACCCATGGTTCAAAGAAAATGTGTTACCTGAATTAAAAAATAGAGTTAAAAATATTTTATAAATAAGTACTTTTGGGTATATTGATTATTTAATTTATGCTATGATTAATCAAGATTTATTAATCCAATTTGGAGGAGAAATTAGAAATCTAAAAAGAGGAGAAATTATTTTTGAAATTGGACATTTTCCTATTTATTATTATCAAATAATAGAAGGTAAAGTTAAAATGAATAATTTTTCTGAAGAAGGTAAAGAATTTATACAGAATTTTTTTATTAAAGGTCAAAGTTTTGGAGAACCTCCTTTATTTATTGATGAGCCATACCCTGCTAATGCGATAGCGGTGACGAATGGAAAAATAATACAAATTTCTAAAGTATCATTCTACAAACTATTGCATTCGCGTCCAGAAGTATCTTTAGAAGTTAACAAGAGTTTAGCACGTCGTTTGTACTATAAGTCAATTATGGCCCCCGAAATATCGTCGCAAAATCCAGAAAGAAGATTGGTAAAACTATTCGATTATTTGCGTAGTCATAACCAAAATAATGAACCAGAATATTTAATTGATTTATCTCGTCAACAGCTGGGGGATTTAACAGGATTGAGAGTGGAAACTGTCATACGAACAATTAAACTCTTAGAAAAAAAAGGAGAACTTGAAATAAGAGGTGGTAAAGTAATTTTAATTGCTAAAGACTAAAATTTTCAATGATATAAAAAGCTGCCCAAGCCATAAATATTATAATAAAAACCCAAACCCAAATTGGTATTGTTCGTGGATTTTCGCTTCCTTTTATAATAAAACTTTGGTTTTTTCCTGTATCATAAGCATTAATCATTAATGGCAATACTCCATTCACTTTTTCATTATCAGAAAGCCCTTCTATATGAAGTATTGGCCCATTAGAAACGGTAAAACGAATAATTTTTAACCCTTCTTTTTGGTCAAACTTGCTTACTATTTTTAATAAATGTTCTCCATCCGTCAATTTAGTTGTATCTAACTTGAACGTAACTGGTGGAACCAATTCTGCAATAGGTTTTTCTTCTTTGTCAATGTACAAGTACACAGTTATATTTTTTTCTGACATAATCCCTTTTTTATTAAAATTTTAAAACAATATTTTTGATATGTTTTTTATCTTTTTCGCCAGGTTTAATAAGAAATTTAAACGAATAAAATAATGTATATAATGTAATTATAGTAATCAAGATCACAATGAACCAATTCCAATTTGATTCGGGACCAGTTCCATGTGTAAAATCTTGCGTAATTTTTGGTTGTTGAAGTTTACAGGCATCACATGCTTTTGCATAGCTATATAAACCTAACAATAATATTGTTTTATATTTTGTCTGTTTCATTTTATTTTATTTAATTTTGTCCATGATAGCTTTCACTTCTTCTACTGTTACTTTTTTTCCATTATTTCCCCAGCTTGCTTTCTCATAATTTATAATTGCAGTAACATCTTCTGGTGTAAAATGTGCATTTTCTCCTACAGCTGGCATAGAAGCATATTCTGGTCTTGGATCGTAACCTTTCATGATAATCGTAATATAAAGTTCTAAATTTTCTCCTAAAACAATTGGGCTTCCTTTTAATGGTGGAAATGCTCCAGGTAAACCTTCTCCATTTGTTTGATGACAAGTTGCACAGTTTGTTCCAAATAGTGCTTCTCCGTCAGGAAGATTTGAATCGGTTGAATTTCCTTCAGATTTTTTTTCTTTTTTATATAAAAATTTCACAGGCTCAACATCTTCTGTAAGTTTTACTTGTTGTAGACTGAAGAGATAAGCTACTAAATCTTTTGCTTCTCTTGAAGGAACAATTTTTCCTTTAATTCCTATTCTAAATTCATCTGGAACATTTACTTCTATCTCTCCTTCGTCCAAATAATCTTTTACATTAAATAACCATTTATAAGAAGGCATTACAGATTCTGGTACAACAGATCTTGGATTATATAAATGTGAATATTGCCATTCTAAACTTGGTTGCTTACGACCAATATTAGTTAAATCAGGTCCTGTTCTCTCTGTTCCCATTAGTGTTGCTGTATTCTGAAAAAAGCTAATACGTTTATTTCGTGCATAATCTGCAGCAATACTTGGTCTTTCTCCAAAAACCTGATCCATATCTACATTTCTGATCTGTTGTGTATGACAAGCTACACAACCTTCTCTTATATAAATTTGCTTACCACGAACTTCCTCTTCTGTAGAGACATTACTTCCTGGCAAAGGACGATTTATTTTCTGATTATTAAGTGCAGGTAGAATACAAATAATCAATGTTAGAAAAAGAAAAAATGCCAATGCGGAAAGAAAAAGCTTTTTATGATTATTAAAAAAATCCATTATAATGTTGTTTTTTCTATATTAATAATATCTAAAAGTTCAGCTGGTGATTGCGGTATTTTTATTTCCTTTTTTGGTTTTAACATTCTATAAAAGTTATAAGCGAAAATAAAATGAGATATCCACATCATTGTACCTCCTATAGCCCTCCATAACCAATAGGGCATCATTAAAATTATACCTTCAAGAAACGGTTTTTTATCCATCCATAAAATTCCTTTTTCTGTAGATCCTATCATCAACGAAACAGTATAAACAAGTAAACCTATTAATGCAAACCAAAAATGTAAACCAACAGTAATACTTGGTGGTTCATGAGAAGTAAGTCTCGGTACAAGTGTATAAGTAAATGACCATAACATAAATGTGATAATACCATACATAGTTAAATGAGAATGAGCAACAGTGAAGTCGGTAAAATGCCAAACAAGATTAGTTACCCGAAATGCTTCTACAGTTCCTTGCATTGAACCAGTGAAATAGAAAATAATTGAAACGACATAAAATGGTAGTACATAACTTAATTTTAATCTGTACCAAGAACCTCGAATAGTCATCATAAAATTAATGCTTCCTGCAGCTACAGGTATTATCATACCTACGCTCGCTACAATTGCAATAGTTTGCATCCACCATGGAATAGCACTAAATATAAAGTGATGAGTTCCAATTAGAGTGTAAAATAAGATTTGAGTCCAAAAAGCAAGTATACTTAGACTATATGAGTACACTGGGCTATTAAGTTCTTGTGGAAGGAAAAAATACATTAATCCAAGATTAAAAAACATGAACCACATACCAACACCTTGATGCATAAAATAACCTTGTGTAATGGTTTCACCTAATCCATCTTGCCAAAACGGAAGATAAGCAACAAGTAATATGACAACAACAAACATCATTGCAGATACTATATACCAATTCGAGACATAAATTTCTTCTGTTTTTCTTGATGATATTGTTTGGATATGATTATAAATACTGATAATAATTCCTATTGCAAAAAGAAGCATAACTGGCCAAACATATTCTCTGTATTCTCCACCGCTATTATTTATCCCAACCATTAAACAAATACTTCCTAATAAAACAGCTGAATTCATTAAAATTAGTGAAGTATAAGCTATTTTTAAGCTAAAGATTTTTGTATTACCTACTCTTGGAATAACATAATACGAAAAACCGACCATAGCAACAGATGCCCAACCCCAGAAAACAATATTCGTATGTACGGGTCTTAATCGACCAAAGCTTAACCAACTAACATGATCAGCATCAGGTGCGACAAATTTTATTCCCAAATACTCTCCTACGGTTGTTCCTATAATAAGCCATAAAATACCACATCCTAAGAACCAAAGTATAAGTTTTTTTTCGTTGTTAGGAATAACTATATTTTTTCTTTCTTTTCGTTTGGTTTGTAAAAAACGAATATCATGTATTTCATTTGTTTGATCTACTAATCCACGTGGATCTTCAACAGAATTATTTAATGAAAGTTCGTTTCCTATTAGTTTAAACTCAAGTTCTATCTTTCGTTTTTCAAGAGCAGCCACTTCTCCTGGTTGAAGATTCTTTAAATCTTCATAGATTTTTTTTAATTCTTTTTTTCTTAACACATTTGATATAATGCTATTGATTTTAATTAAAATAAGAATCAAAGCAAAAAATACAGGAATAAAGAAAAACAAGATAGTCAATTGAAGACCAGGTTCATTTAATAAATTATCCATTATAGTTCTGTTTATATAATTTTGATTTTCTAATTTACATAGGATAGCGTAACAAGACTTATGCGTGTGGTCATAGGTGTGTTAAATAATTGTACTTGTGTCTTTTACAGAAATTATTTATTTAATATTCATCTTATGAAAAGAAGGAAGCCTTATGGAAGAATTATTATTAAATAGAAAAATAGAAGAGTCTTATCGTAGAAAATATTAACCAATAAATTAAAATTTAATTTCTGAAAATTTAATTCTCAATACTTATATCTACTTTTTACAATACTTTAATTTGCATCAAGATTTCTCGAAGGTCATATGAATTCATTTGAAAAATAATAAGAATAAAAAGAGAAAGGAAGTTTTACATTTTAAATTTAAAATCGTAATATTGCGATGTAATAAAAAGAGAAATGGGAATTACTAAAACAGAGATGTTTACAGAAGAACAAAATAGATTAGCCGTGCTGTTTAAGGTTTTGGGACATCCGGCTCGTATTGCTATTTTACAACATATTATCAATCAAAAAGCGTGTATTTGTAACGATTTGGTAGATGAATTGGGCTTAGCACAAGCAACTATTTCTCAGCATTTAAAAGAATTAAAAAATATAGGAATTATACAAGGTTCTATAGAAGGAAAGTCTGTTTGTTATTGTATTGAAGAAAAAGTATGGAATGAGATACAAAACGAATTAGTCACTTTCTTTAATCAAGAGGTGAAAGTTAAACAATGCTGTTAAAGGCATTTTTTTTTAATCTATATACATCGTAATATTACGATGAATAAAAAAGAAAATAAATTTAAAATTCAATTCATATGACACTTGAACAAATTAAAGAAATATTGCCAAATTTAGACAATGTTGAATTTCAATTAGAAGATGGAACATTTGTACCAGAACATTTCCATGTAACAGAAGTAGGGCAAATTACTAAAAATTTTATTGATTGTGGAGGAACAATACGAAACGAGAAAGCTGTGAATTTCCAACTATGGAATGCCGACGATTATGAACATCGCTTAAAACCAAATAAATTGCTTCATATCATCGAGCTTTCTGAAAAACAGTTGGGAATCGAGAACAGTGAAATAGAGGTAGAGTATCAAGCTGAAACAATTGGGAAATATGATTTAGAATTCAATGGTAAAAACTTTGTCTTAAAAAACAAACAAACAGCTTGTTTAGCAGAGGATGCATGTGGTATTCCAAATCAAAAACCAAAAGTGAAATTATCAGAGATTCAATCGTCTTGTTGCACACCAAATTCAGGATGTTGTTAAAATTCTAACTAAACAATGTATTCAATACTAAAAGAAAACATAATCAAGTTTCAAAATTTTGATCGAATATCTACCGACAGAAAGGCTGTTTTGCAGCCTTTGGTAGATTATATTCAACAGAAAATAAATGATAATCAAGCTGTAAATCTCAACTTTATTTGTACACACAATTCACGTCGAAGTCATTTTTCACAAGTTTGGGCACAGGTTTCTGCTTCGTTTTACAACATACAAAATGTATATTGTTATTCAGGTGGAACAGAAGAAACGGCGCTATTCCCGAAAGTAGTGGAAACATTAAGGAATCAAGGTTTTACTATTTTCAAAATTGAAGAAAGTACAAATCCGATTTATTCCATTAAGTTTGATGAAAATACACTTCCAATTATAGGCTTTTCAAAGAAATATGATCATCCATTCAATCCTAGAACATTCGCAGCTATTATGACTTGTTCGCAAGCAGATGGAGATTGTCCGTTTATTGCAGGAGCTGAAAAAAGAATACCGATAACATTTGAAGATCCTAAAGTTTCAGACCATACAGCAGAGCAATCAAAAGTGTATGCAGAAAGAAGTTTGCAGATAGCAACAGAAATGTTTTACGTTTTTTCTCGAGTTATATCACCCGATAATCGCTTTTTACCTGCTTCTAAAAATTCTTTATTCCACTTATAAAATTGAGATTGACTTATACTATATTTTCTACAAAGTTGGGCTATGGAGTTTCTGCTCGTTAAGCTTCCATTACAATTAAAATTTGTTCTTTGACTTCTTTTGCAAACTCAACACCATTACCATCAGGTAATTTTACATCACATAAAATAACTTCAGGAGTAAGTGTTTTAATTTTTTTTATCCCTGATTTTAAATTTTCTGCTTGATGTATTTCAAAACCTTCTAATTCGAGCTAGGAGTGTTCTGATTTTTGTTTTATCGTCTATGATTAAAATTGAATGCATTCTTATTACTTGTGAACAATGAAGGTATTATTTTATGCATATAGCTTTTATAAACTCATTATTTTTTTCTTCTTCAAACTTTTTCAAGAATTCCAAAAATATATCGAATGTGGGATTGAGTAACTTTTGAATCCATTGAAAGGAATTTGATTATTTACTATGTTTTTTATAAATCAATCGTCCGTTCTATTTTTATTTGTTCCAAAAATGCTTCGTCGTGTGATACAACGATTAGCGTTCCTTGATATTCGTTTATAGCTTTTGTCAAAATTTCAATGTTCTGAATATCCAAATTATTGGTAGGTTCGTCCAAAATAATAATGTCAGGAGCTTTACTGTTTATTGTTAAACAACAAAGTAATAAACGCATTCTTTCACCACCACTCAACATTAAGCAAGGTTTCTCTCAGTCGTCTTTTGAAAATAAAAATCGGTTTAAACGAATCTTGATTTCATGTTCTTGTAATGCTGAGGTATTGAATTGTTGTGCTTGCTCATAAACTTTTAGTTTATTATTAAGTAACGAATAATCTTGGTCAATGTAAATGGATTTATTTTCTGCTCGATAAATTGTTCCTTTTTGCGGTTTTATCTTACCTAAAATAAGCTTTATCAACGTGGTTTTCCCTGAACCGTTTTTTCCTTTTAATGCAATGCGTTCGCGACTTGTAATCTCAAAATTTAAGTTGTTTTTCCAAATCAGTTTATCGTTATAACTAAAGTTAACGTTAGTTGCGGTAAATAAAACTTTTCCTTTATGTAAGTCTGAATGATCAAAACCAAATTTCATTTTATCTAAAGGAGATAAAGAGGAGCGAAGCGTTTGTAAATCTTGAGAAATTCCATTAATTTTTTCTGCATGAACACCTTTTAATTTTGATGTACTATTTTCGGCATTATTTCGCAAAGTGTTCATCATTATTCGAGCAACACCTGATTTTTCTTGTTTACTTTTTCCACGATTATCCAATTTTTGTTGTCGTTCTAAAGTATCTCGTTCTTTCTCTTTGGCTTTCCGCAATGCTTTTTCTTTGCTTTGAATATCTTGATTCAAGGCATTGTTTTCAATCTGTTTTTGAGCTTTATAAAAGTCGTAATTTCCACCATAAACTTTAATCCCGTGTTTACTTAACTCATAAACACTATTTAGAAGGTTTAGAAGTTTTCTGTCATGGCTTACGATGATTAACGTGCTTTTTGTATCGAGAACTAGATCGTATAAAAGTTGACGGCTTACATTATCGAGATGATTGCTAGGTTCATCCAATAAAATTAATTCGGGCTGATGAATGGAAATTCCAGCTAAAAAAACCTTTGTTTTTTGTCCACCACTTAGAGTTTCCATTTTTTTGGATAAGTCTAAATTATTGAGTTGCCAATAACTTAATGCTTCATTGCAACGGTCTTCGATTGTCCAATCATCATCGAGTGAATTGAAATTATCTTCACTTGTGTTTCCGTTTAAAATTTCGTGCAATGCACTTAATTTATCTTCAATTTTCAGTACTTGAGCTATTGTTAACTGATCGAATTGTCCGAAAATTTGTGGAACATAATAAGGTTCGGTTTCAATGTTTATTATTCCGTTTGATGATTGACTTTTTTTGGCGATAATTTTCAATAAAGTAGATTTTCCTACTCCGTTATTACCAATTAAAGCAATTTTTTCTTGATTTTGTACTGTTAAATTAATGTCGCTAAACAGTATATCCTTGTTTGGATGTTGATATGAAATATTTTGTAAAGTAAGCATAATTCCTTTCTTTAGAAGTGAAACAATACAGCAACCGTTTTGAGGTTGTTGTTCTGATTTGTCTGAAAGAAATTATTTTTTACATTGTATCTTACTTAAATTTTGATTCTGCGAATATACGAAGTTTATTTAATTAATAAGAAATCAGAGGGAAGCTAAAGATTAGCTACATAGGAACATTAAATACTGATAAAATTTTACTTCTTTATACTCAACGCGCCTGAAGGACATTGGTGAACTTGTTTGATAAGTTCATCACTACTTGCATTTTCTGGTTTTAGCCAAGGTTTTTCTTTCGGATTATATACATTTGGAAGTAGTTTTACGCAAATACCTGCATGTTGACATAATTCAGGCTTCCAGATTATAGTAATTTCTCCGTTGGTATATTCGTGTTGGTTCATTTTGATATTTTTAGATGAATTGAAGTTACTTAAAAATTTTCAATATTCAACGTTAAAATAATTTTAGTTCCAATATTTTGCTTACTCTCAATTCGCATTTTAATATCAGACATTTTAGCTAATTGTGTTGCAATATTTAGTCCTAATCCAGAACCAGAAATATGGAGTGTTGAATCATTTTTAATTCGGAAAAATCGTTCTTGAACAAATTTTAAATCTTCTTGATTCATTCCAATTCCATTGTCTTCAAAAATCAATTCATAGCAATCATTTTCGATGTTAGAAAGAATTGTGATTTGACCTTTTAAGTTCGAATATTTTATGGCATTTGATAAAATGTTATCTATAATAATCTCAAAAAATTCTTGGAAATTATCAATTTCATAAGCTTGAAGTTGTTCCGTATCGACAGAAATTTGTTTTTCTTGTAACAAAACATCAAAACGTTCAATTGATTTTAAAACTTCTGATTTTAGTTCAAATAATGAAGTTTTTAGCTCCAAACTATTATTTTCGACACGAGAAAGCAATAAAAATTGTTCCACCAAACGATCCAAACGATTCACTTGTTTCAATGTGTAATCTATTTTTTCATTATATTGTTCAGGCGTACGTTCGCGTCGAATCAAAATTTCCAATGTTCCTTTTATAATTGCTAAAGGTGTTCGAAGTTCATGTGAAGCGTCAGCCGAAAACTGTTTAGCTTTTAAAATTTGAAACTCTAATCGATCTAACAGTGAATTTATTGTCGCTGAAAGTTGAAATAATTCATCTTTATTTTTAGGTAATTGAATACGTTCTGAAAGATTATTTTCTGTGATAGACTGCGCTGTATGAATCACATTGAAAACAGGTTTAATCGATTTAGCAGCAATAAAACGAGCTAAAAGAAACGTCAATAAAACCGAAATAGGAAAGATAATAAGTAAGGCAGTTTTCAAATAATCTAGCGCTAATTGATTGTGTTTTGTTGAAACGCCGACGACCAAATATCCCACAACTTCGCCGTGATGAATCAATTTTGCTTGAGAAATTAATAACTGAATTGAATTGTATTCAGCGTAAAAAGGCTTATTTTCTGGTTCTTCATTGTTCCAATCCAATTGATTTTGCACCATATTTGGAGAGCTCTCAATTAATTTGAAATTTTTATTATAAATCGAGATAAAAACAGGATTCAGTGCAATGTCTGTATGTTCAACTTCTTCCCATTCACGTGGTTGAACAAAGTTCTCTAATGTTGGTTCGTGTAAAACATAATCAACGTGACTGTTAATTTCTTCCTCCAACGTTTCGTACATTGTTTTGTTAATTCCCCTATTTACAACAAAGAAAATTAACCCAAAAATAATGAGTAAAACAGCAGAAAATAAAATGCTGTAAAAGGTTGCAATTCTATTTTTTACAGATAATTTTTTAAACATCGTTTGTTATATAACCCACGCCACGAATAGTATGTAAGCGCGGATCGTCTTTTTTTAGATTTAATTTTTTACGAATCGCGTTAATAAAAACATCAATTACACTTGTATCGTATTCAAAGTGAATGTCCCAAACGTTTTCAATGATTTCTTTGCGTGTACAAATTCGGTTTTTATTTTTGAAAAGGTAAGCTAAAAGTTGAAATTCTTTTAATGTTAATTCAACTAAATTATTGTCTAAAAAAGTCTGATGTGTTTCTGGATTGATTGAAATATTTCCGAAATTAAAAAGATTATTCGATTCATTTTGACGAAGATAAACGTTTATTCGTGCTACCAATTCATTAAAATCAAATGGTTTTTTGATGTAGTCATTTGCACCAGCATTCAAACCTTCAATCGTTTCTTGAACTGTATCTTTCGCTGTAATGAAAATAATGGGTGTTTTTTGGTTCATATTTTCAGAATTTCGGATTGCTTTACAAACGTCTAATCCAGAAATATTTAACATCATCCAATCCAATAAAATAACATCAAATTTCTCGTTATTTATTTTCACTAAAGCATCTTCGCCTCTTAAACAGTGCGTTGGCGATAAATTTTCTTCTTCTAAACCTTGAAGCATAAAATTAGCAATTCCCAATTCATCTTCAACAATTAAAACTTTTGGTTTGTTCATTTTCTAATTCGGAATAATAACATTCAAAGCATTCGGAACAATCGAAACTTCAATAGAATTTTGGTTAAAAATAACAGCTTCACCATCAACTTGAGCAATTGTTTTTGGTTGTTTGGAATTGAATTTTACTGAATTGACTTGCAATACTTTTGCTTGCTTCATTTTTTCAATTCGTTTTCCTAAAACATTAGCCGAAAACTGAATTTGTTGTATAAAATTAAGCTTTTTTACTGCAAGAAAGTCTAATTTTCCATCATTTAATTTTGCATTGGGTGAAAATGTGATGCCGTAACCCGCTTCGTTAGAGTTAGAGCAGAACACAAAATAAAAATCATCATCTAATGTATGTTGATCATCTAATTCGATGCTAAATTTTTTCGGTTGAAAGTTAAAAATCGCTTTTGTACTGGCAGTTACATATCCCAAAAAGTTTCTGGTTTTGGTTTGAGCATAATTGTTAATCACATCTGCATCAATTCCCAATCCCATATTGCTAAAAAAGTAATTTTCGTTGATTTTTCCTGCATCAATTTTATTGATTTTTGCATTCAAAATCGTTTCAAAAGCTTTTTCGGTGGTTTTAGGGATATGCAAATTAGCCGCTAATCCATTTCCTGAACCAATCGGAATAATTCCCAAAGCAACATTGCTACCAACCAAGGCTTGTGCGACTTCGTTTATCGTTCCGTCGCCACCACAAGCTACTATTATATCAGGATTTTTTGTCAGAACTTGATTTGTAATTTCAGTTGCGTGACCAATATTTTCAGTTAAAAATGTTTCGAATTCAACATTTTTTTGACTAAAATAGTGTTGAATTTCAGTTTCAATCATTCGTCCTTTTCCCTTTCCAGCAATAGGATTGATGATAAAAATGATTTTATTTTTCATTTAATAAATGATTGCTAAATAAATAATCGGCTGTTTGATAATTAGATATGATAGAACGCTCGAAAATAGGATCAACCTTTGTATCAATTAAATTTTTGTCAATCCATTTGTATTGATTGATTTTCTTTTGATCAGATAAAATCGAAACATCTTCGCCTTTTTTCATTCCCAATTTAATATACGTACCAACAAAAGAACGCGATTTGTATTGCGGATCAAAAATATCTTTTCCATAAAATTGAGATGTATATTTCCAATTGAACAACGAAAATAACGTTGGGAAAATATCAATTTGAGAAACTTCTTTTGTGACATTTTCGTTTGCGTGCGATTTTAAATTATAGATAAATGCCGGAATGTGATGGTTTTTTACATCAATTGCATCTTTGCCCGCGCTACTTGCACAGTGATCGGCAATAAACACAAAAACGGTATTGCTGAACCAAGGTTTTGTTTTCGCTTTTGCAATTAAATCTCCAATTGCATAATCGGCATATTTTACAGCTCCAGGACGACCAGTTCCAGACGGAATATCAATTTTTCCATCTTCGTACGTATAAGGTTTGTGGTTAGAAGTTGACATGACAAAAGCAAAAAATGGTTGTTTTGTTTTGTATTTTTCATCGGCAACTTTGATCACTTTTCTGTAAATATCATCATCGGCAATTCCCCAAGCATTCTCAAAAGTAACTTCATCATCATTAATATTGTATCGATTGGTATTGATTTTATCACTCAAAACGCTACCACGACCGCGATCGTAAATGTCAAAACCATTTCCACCATAAAACGCATTCATATTATCAAAATATCCATCGCCACCATAAAAAAACATATTGTGGTATCCTTTTGCTTTGAAAACATTCGAAATAGTATATAAATTTTGATTATCAACACGCTTCACAATACTATTTCCAGGTGTAGGAGGAATTGATAATGTAACAGCTTCCATTCCACGAACAGTACGCGTTCCGTTGGCAAACATATTCGAAAAATAGATGCTGTTATTCGCTATATCGTTGAGGTTTGGAGTGATTGATTTTCCGTTGAATTGCTCTTGCAAAAATGAAGCGCTCATACTTTCCATTAACACAAAAATCACATTTGGTTTTTGTTCTGCTTGTGACGGATTACTCGCTAAAATTGTTCTTCGTATTGGATTTTTGAATTGTTGATCGAAAACAGTTTTCGAATCTTGCAATTCAGATTTCATCACTGCAAAAGCATCTTCAATCGGAATAGATTTATAATGTTCGTCGTATTTTAAATGATTATTTCGGAAAGCAGAAAAGAAAGAAAAAATTCCGGCTTTAGAAACTTCGTTGTTGTATCGATTTTCTGAAGTTGAACTACTATCATTATTTAAAAGAAACAATGAGCTAACCGCAAGTAGTAAATTGAACACAAAAACGCCAATTTTTTGACTTGTTTTTGGTTTGTTATGGAATGTGTTGTAAAAGAAATAACCTTTTTTTGTTGCGAAAATTGTCAAGCCTGTAATCAACACAATTCCGCCAATTAAAACTGGTAAAGGATATGATTCTTGAATATTTTTGACAACTTCGTAGGTATAAATTAAATAATCGACCGCAATAAAATTGAATCGGCTTTTGAATTCGTCCCAAAATGTAACTTCGGCAAAAAATGTAAAATAAATGATTACCAAATACAATGTATAAACGAAATACACGAAAGTTCGATCAAATAATGAATTGACGAATTTGTTTGGTAAAATCATAAAATAAAATGATAAGAATAACGTGAAACAGCTTACAACGCTAATGTCGTACACCAATCCATAAAAAATAGTGTGCAATAACGAGCCAATATTCCAATCGAAATCACTTTTTACCCAAATTGCAAAAATTAGGCGTAGAATAAATGAAATTAGAATAAATAACGAACTGAAAAATAGTAAAATACTGTAACGTCCTTTTAAATTATTTGTAAACATTTTGTTTTTGAATTATTGTTCAAATATCTTGATATTTAATAGATTATTAACATGGAAAAGTGAATCTTAAGCGAATCTTAAGTTTGCGATTCTTGAATGAAAGATAGAAACTGAAAACGTTAATAATTCGTGAAAAAATGGTTTTGATTAGAAATAGTTGTAAATTTGTAATTGGTTTATAAAGTAGGTAGAATGGAAGAGATATTAATCAATGAAAAAGAAGAAAAGTTTTTAACATATTGGGAGAAAAGATTCTCTACAATTTTTAAAGACAATACAAGTTGGACAACTTTGTTTATGACAGTTAACAAAGCTACTTTTCCAGATTCATTAAATATAGAAACGTTTTGCAAAAAGTTTATGCAAGATTTCAATATGAAATTATCATATAAATATGATGAATCAGACAACGAATACGATTTGACAATTACAAGATAATTACGGAAAACGAAAAATCCTTATCAATTTTGATAAGGATTTTTTTGTTGTAAAAAGGGACATTTGATTGATAATCATGCTTAAATTTTAAGAAAAATATTTAACCAAAAAATTAAATAAAATATTGTTGATTTAGATTTGATTTTACTAATTAAAATGTTTAATTTTGCAGTTCACTTTTAAAGGTGATTTAGTTTTTAAAGTTTACAACATTTGTATAGCTCATAATAAGGTTGAGCGTCTCTACGGCAGACCATAAAAAATTGCCACTACAAATGAATTTTTTTTCTACAAAATGAGTCTTGAACCACTCTCGTTAGAAAATAGTTTGTTTGTTGATGTAGATGATACAAATGGTTTAAACACATTAAACCAAATAGTACAGCAAACAATACAATGAACCACAGACTTTTCATTCAGAAGAAATCAAATTTTGACGTTATCAGTCAGAAGACTACAATAGAACTCAAAAACCTTGTACCTACAATTGTGTGCAAGGTTTTTGTTATTTATGATCTATTTAATATAGAAGAAAGCCAATTACAAGAGGTTCAAAATAAGGTGTTTGTCGATCCTGTGACAGACGTTGTTTTCAAATACGTAGAAGATGCAGTTAACGAAAGCATTCCTTATTCTAAAAATTATTTTGCAACCGAATTTTTACCAGGTCAATATAATCAACGCGATGATTCTTCGGAACAATGTTTAGTGTTGATGAATGTTGAAAATGTAACCGTAAAATCTGGTTTACTATATGTTTTCAATGATGATTTGTCTGTGGAAGATTTAAAGAAAGTAAAAGATTACTTAATCAATCCAATTGAGTCGCGCGAGAAAGATCTTTCAAAAATGGAAATTCCAGCTAATCCAGAAGCTACAGAAGTTCCAATTATTGAAGGTTTTATTTCTGCTGACGAAAATAAACTACAAGACATTTACAACCAATTTGGATTATCGTTAGAGATGGATGATTTAGTTTTTATTCAAGACTATTTCAAATCAATCAATCGTAATCCAACCGAAACTGAGTTAAAAGTTTTAGATACTTATTGGTCTGATCACTGTCGTCATACAACTTTTGAGACGGAGATTACAGATGTTCAATTTAATTCTAAATTTAACGAAACACTTCAAAAAACATTCGATTATTACCAACAAGTTCGTCAAGAATTAGGAATAACTAAACCAATTCGTTTGATGGATTTAGCAACTGTGATGGGAAAATATCTTTCTCGTACAGGAGTTGTGAAAAATATTGATGTTTCTGAAGAAATTAACGCATGTTCTATTGTCGTTCCAATCGATGTAGATGGTGTTGAAGAAGAATGGTTATTACAATTCAAAAACGAAACACATAATCACCCAACAGAAGTGGAACCATTTGGTGGAGCTTCGACATGTGTTGGTGGAGCAATACGCGACCCTTTGAGTGGACGTTCTTACGTTTTCCAAGCGATGCGTATTACAGGAGCTGCAAATCCTTTAGAAAAAATTGAAGATACGTTACCAGGTAAATTACCACAACGTAAAATCTCTAAAGAAGCAGCAAACGGATACAGTTCTTATGGAAATCAAATTGGTTTAGCGACAACTTTTGTGAAAGAAATTTATGACGAAGGGTACAAAGCAAAACGCATGGAAGTTGGTTTTGTGGCTGGAGCTGTAAAAAAAGAATATGTTCGTCGTGAAGAACCAGTTGCAGGTGACCGAATTATTTTATTAGGAGGAGCAACAGGTCGTGATGGAGTAGGAGGAGCTTCTGGTTCATCTAAAACACACGATGGTCTTAAATTAGACGATTTATCAGCAGAAGTTCAAAAAGGAAATGCAATTGTTGAACGTAAAATTCAACGTTTATTCCGTAATCCAGATGTTTTAGCATTAATCAAAAAATGTAATGACTTTGGAGCAGGAGGTGTTTCTGTTGCAATTGGTGAAATTGCACGCGGAATTAATGTTAATTTAGATTTAGTTCCATTGAAATATGCTGGATTAAACGGAACAGAATTAGCGATTTCTGAATCTCAGGAACGTATGGCTGTTGCGGTTGAGGCTAAAGATGTGGAAACATTTATCTCATTAGCAAAAGAAGAAAATCTTGATGCGACTTGTGTTGCTGAGGTAACGGGAGATGATACAATGACTTTGGTTTGGAAAGGAACAAAAATTGTTGAATTAGACCGTAAATTTTTAGATACAAATGGCGTTCGTAAACAAGCTAAAATCGAAGTTACGGACGAAGAATATACAAATCCTTTTGAGAATAAAGCCTTCAATAAAGAAGCGTTTATTGCAATGATGCAAGAGTTAAATCATGCGTCGCAAAAAGGTATGGTAGAAATGTTTGACAATAACGTTGGACGTTCTACTATTTTGAATGCTTTTGGTGGACAAACAATGGATACACCAGAAGATGTTTCGGTACAAAAATTCCCAACAGACGGATTTACAAATGCAGTTTCTATTGCTTCATTTGGTTACAATCCTACAATTTCTCGTTGGTCAAATTATCACGGAGCTTATTTTGCGGTAATTGATTCGATGACAAAAATTGTTGCTGCTGGTGGAAATTACGCTGATATTCGTTTAACTTTTCAAGAATATTTTGAAAAATTACGTGATGAAGCTACGCGTTGGGGAAAACCATTTGCGGCTTTATTAGGAACGATTGAAGCACAAAAACAGTTCGGAATTCCTGCAATTGGAGGTAAAGATTCGATGTCTGGTTCTTACCAAGATATTGATGTTCCGCCAACGTTGATTTCTTTTGCAGTTGCGCCTTCTTTGGCTGAAAAAATTGTACAAGGAACTTTAGTTGAAAAGAATTCTAAACTTTCAGTTTTTATTCCAACATTAACAGAAGATTATTTAATCGACGAAGCAAATACAAAAGCTATTTTTGATTTTATCGGAACAATTAATGCTGATGTAAAATCAATGATGACGGTTAAATTTGGTGGAATTGCAGAAACTGTAGCGAATATGGCTTTTGGTAATGAAATCGGATTTGAAATCAAAACTGATTTAGATGTAGCAAAATATTATCCAGCTTCGATTGTAATTGAACATTCAGATGATTTAAATATTCCTGCTGAAATCGCTCAAAATTATCATGTTTTAGGTCAGACAAATGATTCAACTTCGTTCAACTTTAATGGAGAAGAAATTAATTTGATTGAATTAAAACAACAATGGAAAGAAACATTCAATTCATTGTTTCCATATAAATCAACTACTGAAACTGTTGTTGAGGAAAAAGATTTAAAAGCAGAACAAATTTGTTTTGCCTTCGCCGATCATAAAGTAGAAAACCCAAAAGTTTTCATTCCAATTTTCCCAGGAACAAATTCAGAATATGATTCAGCAAAAGCGTTCCGTAGAGAAGGAGCAATCGTTTCGACTTTGCCTTTCCGTAATTTAACACAACAAGATGTTGAAGAATCAGTTGATGCTTTTGTAAATGAAATCAATCAAGCCAATATTTTCTTTGTACCAGGAGGTTTTTCAGCTGCTGATGAGCCAGATGGATCAGGTAAATTTATTGCAACGGTTTTACGCAATGAGAAAATCAAAAATGCAATTCACAATTTATTAGAGCGCGATGGTTTGGTTTTAGGAATCTGTAATGGTTTTCAAGCATTGATTAAATCAGGATTATTGCCTTATGGACGTATTCAAGATTTAGAAGAAGATACACCAACATTAACGTTCAATGAAATTGGTCGTCACATTACACAATTAGCGAAAGTGAGAGTGAATAAATCGCACTCACCTTGGTTAAAAGGAATGGAAGGTCAAGAATTCTGGATTCCATTTTCGCATGGAGAAGGTCGTTTCGTAGCAAATGAGGTTGAATTAGAAAAGTTAATTGATAAAGGACAAATCGCAACTCAGTTTGTAGATTTGGATGGAAAATTAGCTGGAAAAATGCCTTATAATCCAAATGGATCTACGTTTGCGGTAGAAGGAATTGTATCGCCTTGTGGAAAAGTTTACGGACGAATGGGACATCCAGAGCGTTACGAAGAAGGATTATTCAAGAACATTCCAGGAAATGGATATATGAATATCTTCAAAAATGCGGTGGAGTATTTTAGAGGGTAGATTATAGATATGAGATATTAGAAGTTAGATATGAGAAAATTTAACTTCTAAAAATTAAATAAAAAATGTCATTTAGAGTTTGTTGAGGAATCTAAAAAGATTTTTCATTACGCCAAGGCTTCATTCAGAATGACAATTGAAGAATAAAGTTTGAGTCATCCTGAACTTGTTTCAGGAACTCATCTTAAAAAAGTGAGAAGCTGAACTGAATTCAGCTTGACATTGAAAATAAAATAAGGAATTTTGAAGTTAGAAATAAGGTAGAAGAAAAAAAATCTAAATATTAAATATCTAACATCTAAATACTAAAAAAAGAAACAAACAACAAACTAATACCAATTTCGATCCTGAACCAATCGAAATTAATCTCGAAAGTTAACCTTGAACAAGTTAATTTTCAAAACAAACAACAAACACGAAGTGGACTTTTTCATTTCAAACAAAACAAAAAAACGATGTAATGAAGTTAGAAATAAGAAACTAGAAGTTAGATGAATTATAACTTTGAATTTCGAAAATCGAGCTTCGAAAAAACAAACAACAACGATGAGCTTAACAAAAAAAGACTTCATTTACGAAGGGAAAGCAAAACAAGTTTACTCAACAGAGGAAGCAGACAAAGTAATTGTTTATTACAAAGATGACGCAACTGCATTTAATGCACAAAAGCGCGGAACTGTTGAGGACAAAGGAGAAATGAACAACAAAATTTCGACTTTAATTTTCAACTATTTGATTGAAAAAGGAGTTAAAACTCATTTCATCGAGCAGTTGAATGATCGTGAGCAATTGGTGAAAAAAGTATCAATTATTCCAATTGAAATGGTTGTGCGCAACTATGTAGCTGGGTCTATGGCTCAACGTTTAGGATTAGAAGAAGGAGCGAAATCTCCAGTTACAATTTTTGATATCTGTTACAAAAAAGATGAATTAGGAGATCCATTAATCAACGATCATCATGCGGTTTTATTAGGAGCTGCAACATATGATGAGTTAGATGAAATGTACACACAAACAGAAGTAATTAACGAAGCGTTGAAAGAATTGTTCTTAAAAGCTGGATTAATTTTAGCTGATTTTAAAATTGAATTTGGTAAAGATGTTGATGGTAATATCATTTTAGCTGACGAAATTTCTCCAGACACATGTCGTTTATGGGATGTTGAAACAGGAAAAAAATTAGATAAAGACCGTTTTCGTCGTGATTTAGGTGATGTTTCAGAAGCTTATCACGAAGTATATAATCGTTTGACAGAAGTTTTAAAATAAACATTTTTTTCATTCTATAATGATTGATAAAAAATTACATAAAAGCCAATTAAAAGCTGAATATTTAACGAATTTCTACGAAAGAAATTTATTAAAAAAATATGCAGCCGATACTGTGGATAGTGTAAACGAAGAATGTGGTGTTTTTGGGGTTTATTCGCCAAATAATATCAACACATATTCTATTGCACAGTTTGGTTTATTTGCGCTTCAACACCGTGGACAGGAAGCGTGTGGTGTTTCTTTCTTGAAAGATGGAAACATTAAAACGGTGAAAAAAACAGGATTGGTATTAGACGTTTTCAAAACAATGGAAGCCGAGATTGAAGAATACCAAGGAAATGCTGCGATTGGACATACACGCTACACAACTGCTGGAGGTGGAAGTCGTCGTAACATTCAGCCACTTTACACGTACAATATTTATGGAAAACCTCATTTCTCTATTGCTCATAACGGAAATTTAATTGAAGTTGAAGCATTAAGAGCTGAATTAGAAGCAGAAGGTTTACCATTTTTAGCAACTTCGGATACGGAGGTTTTATTACGTTCTATTCAAAAATATTCGCATTTA
This sequence comes from Empedobacter sp. UBA5924, assembly GCF_002431085.1. Classification (NCBI taxonomy): domain Bacteria; kingdom Pseudomonadati; phylum Bacteroidota; class Flavobacteriia; order Flavobacteriales; family Weeksellaceae; genus Empedobacter; species Empedobacter sp. UBA5924. The sequence goes on along the minus strand of NZ_DJDM01000031.1, from coordinate 38,967 downwards.
GATATTGTAGAAGCTATACAGAAAGGTACAGAAAAGGTAAAAGGAGCTTATTCGGTTTTGTTATTAGCGAATAATCAAATGGCAGCTTTTCGCGATCCAAATGGTATTCGTCCTTTATGTTTAGGAAAATTGGACGATGCCTATGTTTTCTGTTCAGAAACATGTGCATTAGACGCTGTCGGAGCTGAATTTATCCGTGATGTAGAGCCAGGTGAATTGATTGTTGTAAATGAACAAGGTTTGAAATCTTATTCATTAAATCAACCAACGCAGCGTAATATTTGTGCTTTTGAGTACATTTATTTTGCACGTCCTGACTCGAATATCGAAGGAAATGAAATCTACGATTTACGTGTAGAATCTGGTCGAAAATTATACGAACAATCTCCTGTTGCTGCCGATATTGTAATTGGTGTTCCAGATTCTGGGATCCCGTCTGCAATTGGTTATTCAGAAGCTTCGGGTATTCCTTACGAACCAATTTTGATTAAGAATCGTTATATGTCGCGTTCGTTTATCGTTCCTTCACAAGAAATGCGTGAACGTGTGGTCAACTTAAAATTGAATCCCATCAAAAATAAAATCAAAGGAAAACGTTTGGTTGTTTTAGATGATTCGATTGTACGTGGAACAACTTCGAAACTTTTAATCAAAATCTTAAAAGAAGCAGGAGCAAAAGAAATTCATTTCCGTTCTGCTTCGCCTCCAATTATTGCACCTTGTTATTTAGGAATTGATATGCCTTCTAAAGCAGATTTAATTTCAGGAAATAAGTCAATTAAAGAGGTTGAAGATTATTTGAATGTCGATTCGTTAGATTTCTTAACAGTTGATAATCTGATTGATTTATTAGGAAGTAAAGAACATTGTTTTGGATGTTTTACAGAAAAATATCCCGTAAATTATTCTAATGAAGAATGTAAAGAGGTAAAACCTTTGCATATAGATTAATAAGTTATACGAATTTCGAATCTCGTATTTCGAAAAACTAAATCATAATTAAAATGAGCAATACATATAAACAAGCCGGAGTAGATAAGGAAGAAGGTTATCAAACGGTATCGAAAATTAAAGATGCAGTTGCAGCAACACACAATTCAAACGTGTTGAATGGAATTGGAAGTTTTGGTGCATTTTACCAATTAGGAGGTTACAAAAATCCTGTTTTGGTATCAGGAACCGATGGTGTAGGAACTAAACTACGTGTGGCTTTAGATTCTAAAGTTTACGATACAGTTGGGATTGATTGTTTCGCGATGTGTGCAAATGATATTTTGTGTCATGGAGCAAAACCATTATTTTTCTTAGATTATTTAGCTTGTGGAAAATTAGATTCTGATATCGCAGCAGAAATTGTAGGTGGAATTGCACAAGCGTGTAAAGAAACTGGAACAGCATTAATTGGTGGAGAAACAGCAGAAATGCCAGGAATGTACCAAGTTGGTGATTATGATGTTGCTGGATTTTGTGTTGGAGTAGTAGAACGAGATGAAATTATCGATGGTTCTAAAATAAAAGCTGGACAAGTAATTATTGCGTTACCATCAAGTGGTTTCCATTCGAATGGATTCTCTTTGGTTCGTAAAGTTTTCCCAGATTTTAACGAAGAATTTGAAGGTAAACCTTTGTTCGAAACATTATTAGTTCCAACAAAATTATATCAAAATGATATTTTCAAAATCAAAGATGCTGGAATCGAAATGTCTGGAATTGCTCATATTACAGGAGGTGGATTAATCGAGAATGTTCCTCGTATTATAAATGACGGATTAACTGCTGTAATAGAAAAAGCAAAAATAAATGTACCAACAGTGATGCAAGAATTAGCTAAACGCGGAGGAATTGCAGAAAACGAAATGTTTGGAACATTTAATATGGGTGTTGGAATGGTTGTCATCGTTGACCAAACTGATGCTGAAAAAGTATTGAATATTATTGATGGAAGTGCGTTGATTGGAGAAATTCAAGAAGGTGCTGACAAAATTATATTGAAATAGTAGATTAAATAGTTTAAAAAAGCCGGATAAGATTTCTTATCCGGTTTTTTTATTTTTTGGGATTATTTGTTTTTGATTAAGATTGATCCTTGTTATAAAATTTTGTAGTTTTTTTCTTAAATAAAAAAGCTTAATTAAAATACAATAGCTTTTAAAGTTAATTCATTTTCTTTTTTTTAATTTATTAAGCATTTCCTCACCTCATTCAATCTTCGTATCTTTGCATTTCATTCAAAAAACTCCAAATTCACTCATAAGTTATGCAACAATCAAAGGCTTTGGCAATTCTAAAATCTGGTCGAAATGTATTTTTAACAGGTTCTGCGGGTGCCGGAAAAACTTATGTGTTAAATCAATACATTCAATATCTTAAACAACATGGCGTTCCTGTTGCTATAACGGCTTCTACGGGAATTGCTGCGACGCACATGAATGGTCAAACGATACATTCTTGGGCTGGAATTGGAATAAAAGATTATGTTTCTGATCGATATTTGGCTTCGCTTCGCGACAAGAAATATTTCCGAGATAAAATGGACAAAGTAAAAGTCTTAATTATTGATGAAATCTCGATGCTGCACCGAAATCAGTTGGATGCGGTTGATTATGTTTTGAAGTTTTTCAAACAAAACGATGAACCTTTTGGAGGTGTTCAAGTAATTTTTTCGGGTGATTTTTTCCAGTTACCGCCGATTGGTGAAGAGTGGGAAGAATCGAAAGATAAATTCTGTTTTATGTCCGATGCTTGGGTTCAAGCAAAAGTGCATATTTGTTATTTGACAGAGCAATATCGTCAAACAAATAATGCATTGAATGATATTTTGAATGAAATTCGTTCGGGGAATATTTCGCAAAAAACAGTTGATTTATTAGAAACTCGAATCGAATATTTTCCAGATGAAATAGATTCACAAACTCGTTTGTATACACATAATATGGATGTGGACCGAATTAATAAAGGTCAATTGATTAATATTGATTCTTCTTCCAAAACATTTGAAGCAAAAGTTGCGGGAAATCCAGCTTTGGTTGAGGTTCTTAAAAAATCTGTTTTAGCAGAAGAAGTTTTAGAATTGAAGATAGGAGCGAAAGTGATGTTTGTTCGTAACAATTTCGAAGTTGGTTTTGTAAACGGAACGCTTGGAAATGTTTCGGGGTATACTGAAAAAGATGAGCCAATTATCAAAACATTAGATGGAGAATTTTACGTTGCAAAACCAGAAACGTGGGCAATAGAGGACGAAAGCGGAAAAGCATTGGCTTCATTTACACAAGTTCCGTTGCGTTTGGCTTGGGCGATTACGATTCATAAATCACAAGGAATGACGTTAGATTCTGCGTTTATTGATTTATCAAAAGCGTTCGAAAAAGGACAAGGGTATGTTGCACTTTCACGTTTACGAGATTTAAATTCGTTGATGTTACACGGATTGAATCAAACAGCTTTAGAAATTGATTCACTTGCAATGAAGGCTGATAGACGTTTTCAGGTTTTATCGAATGAAATGGATGAGTTTCTAGATGAAAAAGAATTGCAAAACTCTTGGGCTGCTTTTATCCGATATTCTGGTGGAACTTTGGATAAAAAACAAATTGCAAAAAATATCGAAAAGAATAAAACCAAAGAAAAAGGACAAAAGAAATCGACTTACGAAATTACATTAGAATATGTGAAAGAAGGTTTGTCTTTAGATCAAATCGCAGAGAAAAGAGGTTTAACTACTTCAGCAATTGTCGATCATATTGGTAAAATCAAAGAAAGTGAGCCTGATTTGGATTATTCAAAATTTAAACCTTCTGATAAAATTATTGATAAAGTTCGATTAGCGTATAGTGAAATCGAATTTGAAGAGAATAAAGTTTTAAAACCAATTTATGATTATTTCAATGGTGAAATTGGTTATGAAGACATCAAAAAAGCATTACTTTTTATAGATTAAATAAAAATTGTCAGTTCAAAAATCTAAATAACTGACAAAATTGGTCAAATTATTCGAAAGGAATAGTTGTTGTTAAAAGATAAGTATTAAAAATGAACGCTTTTTAAAAGCATCCATAATTTACAATTTATGTCAATAGAAAACAATAATGTAGTTTCAGTAAACTACTCATTACATACCATCGAAGCGAATGGTGAAAAAGTATTTGTAGAACAATCAAATACAGAAGAGCCATTAACTTTTTTATTTGGAGCTGGAATGATGATTCCAAAATTTGAAGAAGAATTAAAAGAATTAACAATTGGTGATAAAAAATCATTCGTAATTACTCCAGCAGAAGGATACGGTGAAAGAGTAGAAGAAGCTGTTGCTCAATTACCTTTAGATATGTTCAAAGAATCTGGATTGCCACCAGTTGGAGCAATTTTACCTTTGACTGATGATGCAGGAAATCAATTCCGTGCTTCAGTTGTAGAAGTGACAGAAGAGGCTGTAATTGCAGATTTGAATCCTCCAATGGCAGGAAAAACATTAGAATTTGAAGTTGAAATTCTTAATGTTCGTCCAGCAACTGAGGAAGAATTATCTCACGGACACGCACATGGAGTTGACGGAACTCAAGGGCACTAAAAAATATTTTCAAAAGGCTATTTCAATTTGAGATAGCCTTTCTTGTTTTTAATTGTGAATAAATCATTAATAAATAGATTAAATCCACGTTATATTTTTCGACTTGCATCAACTAAAATCTTATCTTTGTAAAACAAACAAGATTACTTACAAACAAACATGAAAATAGCTGTATTTGTTTCCGGTGGCGGAACAAATCTTCAAAATATTATTGATGCAGTTGAAGACGGAACGTTACCAAATGTCGAGATTTCGATGGTAATGGCAGACCGAGATTGTTATGCAATAGAACGATCGTTGGATAAAGATATCCGAACGTATGTCTTAGACCGAAAAACTTTTTCGGAAGATGCTGAACATAATTTAGAAGGAGAAGAAATCGACCTTATTGTTTTGGCAGGTTTTTTAACCATATTATCTCCAGAATTTACCTCGAAATGGGGCTCGAAAATGATTAATATTCATCCTGCATTATTACCAAAATTTGGTGGAAAAGGAATGTATGGCGCGAAAGTTCACAAAGCAGTTTTAGAAGCTGGTGAAAAAACATCAGGAGCAACTGTACATTTTGTAACGGCTGGTGTAGACGAAGGACAAATTATTTGTCAAGGAATTTTTGAAATTGAAGAAGGTGATGAAGTAGCAGATTTACAGCGTAAAGTTGCTGAGGTAGAAAGTGAAATCTACATTAAGGCAATCAAGCAAATCAGCGAAGCATAAAATATAGAATGCCTCAATGTTGTGTACATTGAGGTTTTTCATTTCCAATAAAATAGTAAACAAACAATAAACTTTAAAAACTAAACACAATGCAAAAACAAGCGCTAATAAGTGTTTCGGACAAGTCGAACTTGTTAGAATTTGCAAAATTCTTGGTTGAACAAGATTACAAAATCTTATCAACTGGAGGAACATTCAAACATTTACAAGACAACGGAATCGAAGTTACAGAAGTAAAAGATGTAACTGGTTTTCCTGAGATTTTAGATGGTCGCGTAAAATCTTTACATCCTGCAATTCATGGTGGTATTATGGCGCGTCGTTCGGACGAAAATCATATGGCAACAATTGCGGAACATGGAATTAACCCAATTGATATCGTTATTGTAAATCTTTATCCTTTCTTCGAAAAGATGAATACAGGTCTTTCTGAAGCGGAAATGATTGAATTTATTGATATCGGTGGTCCATCAATGTTACGTTCTTCTGCAAAGAATTTTTATGATGTAACAGTTGTAACGGATGTGAATGATTATGAAGTAGTGATGAATGAAATTCGTGAGAATGGTTCAACTTCTATCGAAACGCGTAAATTATGTGCTGGTAAAGTATTCAACTTAACTTCTGCTTATGATGCGGCGATTTCTACTTACATTTTAGGAGAAGATTTTCCTCAATTTTTAGAGTCTTCTTACGAGAAAGTGATGGATTTACGTTATGGAGAAAATCCACATCAAAAAGCAGCTTATTATGTTGATAAAACGAAAAATGGCGCAATGAAAGATTTCGAATATTTACAAGGAAAAGAACTTTCTTTCAACAATATTCGTGATATGGATTTGGCTTATAAAGTAGTTTCAGAATTTGAGGAAACAACTTGTTGTGCAGTGAAACATTCAACGCCTTGTGGAGTGGCAATTGGAGAGAATGTTTTAGAAGCTTATGAAAAAGCGTATGAATGTGATCCAATGTCAATTTTCGGTGGAATCATCGCTTTCAATAGAGAAGTTGATGGAAAAACTGCGGTTGAATTAAATAAAATTTTCTTAGAAATTGTAATTGCACCTTCATTTACAGAAGAAGCGTTAGAAATTTTTAAACAAAAGAAAAATTTACGTATCATCAAAGTGAAGAATCCTGTGTCGGATAAAGTAACTTACGTAAAAGTTGATGGAGGATTAATTGTTCAGTCTACAGATAATCAGTTTTCAACAGATCTTAAAGTTGTAACAGAAGCTCAACCAACAGATCGTCAAATGACTGATTTAGTTTTTGCTCAAAAAATTGTAAAATGGGTAAAATCTAACGCGATTGTTGTAGCGACAAATGGTCAAGCTTACGGAATCGGTGGAGGTCAAACGAATCGTATTTGGGCGGCTCAACAAGCGATTGCACGTGCAAAAGAAAAAGTGGAAGATGATTTAGTTTTAGCTTCAGATGCATTTTTCCCTTTCCGTGATGTAGCTGATTTTGCAGCAGAAAATGGAATTAAAGCAATTATTCAACCAGGAGGATCAATCAAAGATCAAGAGTCTATCGATGCTTGTAATGAACGCGAAATTCCGATGGTTTTCACAGGAATGAGACATTTTATGCACTAAAATTCGATATGCGATATTCGTTTTGCGATGTTGGAATTTAAGATTAACTTAGTGTAAATGAGAAGTTATAGAAATTTAGACATATGGCAAAAAAGTTTGGAAATTTTAAGACTGGTTTATAATCTTTCTAATAAATTTCCAGAATCAGAAAAGTATGGATTAACTGTTCAAATAAAAAGAGCAGTTGTTTCAATTCTTTCAAATATCGCAGAAGGTTCTGGAAGAAATTCAAATCAGCAAATGATTAATTTTCTATCTATTTCAAAAGGTTCTGATTTTGAGGTTGAAGCTCAATTAATAATAGCTTTTGAGTTGAATTATATAACAGAGTCAGAATTAAATGAAGCTTTAGAATTAATTGATCATTATTGTAGAATGAATAAAAATTTTCAAAACTATTTAACAAAGAAAAACAATGGAACAAAATAATAGCGCAAACCGCGAATCGCAAACCGCAACTCGCATCTTAGTAATCGGTTCAGGTGGTCGTGAACATGCAATAGGATGGAAGTTTGCTGAAGATTTCAAGCAAAAAGGACAAGATTTAGAATTGTTTTTTATTCCAGGAAATGCAGGAACAGCTCAAATCGGAACAAACGTTTCAGTTTCTTCGATTGAAGAAATGAAAAATTTCGCGAAAGAAAATCAAATCGATTTAACTTTTGTTGGACCAGAAGCTGAATTAGCAGAAGGTATCGTTGATATTTTTCAGAAAGAGAATTTAAATGTTTTTGGACCTCATAAAGCAGCTGCGCAATTAGAAGCTTCTAAAGCTTTTGCGAAGGATTTTATGGATAAATATGGTGTGAAAACAGCAAAATATAAAAATTTTCAAGGACCAATGTTGGCGATTGATTATTTGAAAACACAAGATTATCCAATTGTAGTGAAAGCCTCTGGTTTAGCGGCTGGAAAAGGAGTTATTATCTGCCAAGATTTTGAAGAAGCAAAACAAGCTGTTTTGGATATCATGGAAGATAAAACCTTTGGTGATGCAGGAAACGAAGTGGTTATTGAAGAATATTTAGAAGGTTTTGAAGCCTCTATTTTGTCTTTCTTTAACGGGAAAAAAATCGTTCCATTTGTTTCGGCAAAAGATCACAAGAAAATTGGTGAAGGAGAAACTGGTCTTAATACTGGTGGAATGGGCGTTATCGCTCCAAATCCATTGTTTACGGAAGAGCATTTCAAAATGTTCGAAGAAGAAATTATGGAGCCAACAAAATGTGGTTTAATTAAGGAAAGATCAGAGTTTGCTGGTGTTATTTTCTTTGGATTGATGATTACAACAAAAGGTGTTTATTTGTTGGAATATAACCTAAGAATGGGCGATCCAGAAACGCAAACAACTTTACCTTTGTTAGAAAATGATTTGGCTGAGGTTGTAAATAAAGCAATTAAAGGAGAAGATTTTGACTTGACTTTCAAAAATCAACATGCGTGTTGTGTGGTGATGGTTTCGGGAGGATATCCAGGAAATTACGACAAAGGTTTTGAGATTCGTGGTTTAGAAAATGTAACTTGTCCTAATTTTATTGCTGGTGCAAAATTATCAGGTGAACAAATTGTTACTTCTGGTGGACGCGTAATCAACATAGTTGGATTAGGAAATACATTAGAAGAAGCACGTGAAACTGCTTACGAAAACATCAAAAAAGTACATTTTGATTACGAATATTATCGAAATGATATTGGAGTAATTCAATAAAAAATACAGTTTATATTATTAAAAAATGCGTTTCAAATGAAACGCATTTTTTTTAATTTATTCTGAAAATTCGACGTGATAAACATCGCTTTTATTTCGATTTATTTTTCGATATTCAAATCCTCCAGCTTGCGGAATAATTTCGACTAAATCAAATGATTGACAACTTTTTGGCAAACCATTAAAAATTAAAGTGAAATGAAGAGACGAACCTTCTTCGATATACGTCCAATTTGGATACATTGTAATTCCGTCCGCAAAAACCAATTGACAACGTTTTCCTGATTGATTATCAATAATAAAAGTAGAAGGCCAAATACGTGCAGCATTTGCATATTCATCTGCCGCCATACAACAATGTATAATAACCTGACTTTCTTCTTCGATATTGGTTAAGAGCTCAGAATCAATAAAAATCTTTTCTTCAAGAATAGTTGCACTCATTATTTTGCAATTTTCTTAATGTACAATTCTTCTACTTTTGCACGTGCCCAATCTGTTTTTCGAAGAAATTTCAACGATGATTTCAAACTTGGATTATCATTAAAACATCTGATGTTAATTTGATTTCCCAAACCTTCCCAACCGCCGTAATAAATTACTAATTCTTCGATAATATCGTCTAAACGTTTTCCGTGTAATGGATTATTTTTTTGACTTTCCATTTTGCAAATTTACGAAAATGTTTTTGGTGAATTTAGAATAGTTCAAGCTTTCTAAAATTCATATTTTTCTTCCAATTGTTCTGCTAAATGTAAAATATCATTCACTCGCGCTAATTGCTCAATCCAATTGGTCGGAATTGTTTCTGCATCATAATAAATCCCTGCAATTCCACCAGCAATACAAGCAATTGTATCGGTATCATGTCCTAAATTCACCGCTTTCAAAACACAATCTTTATACGAACTTGTATGTAGCAAACACCAAATAGAAGCTTCTAAACTATCCATGACATAACCAGTTGATTTAATTTCATCTTCTTTTAAATCAATTAGTTTTCCACTTAAAATTCGTTCGAAATATGTAAATTCATTTTTATAAATTTCATTTTCTTCTAAGAATAATTTTAACCAAAAATTTGTGTTCAGATAAGCTTCTTCTAGATTTTCGGCATCTAAAACGTTCAACGCAAATTCAATATAATAAATACACGCCAAAACAGAACGATTGTGCGCATGCGTGATAGAAGAAACTTCTTTGACGATTTCACAGCGTTCATCAATCGATAAATCTTTCGTGAAAATTGCTAAAGGAAGAATACGCATTAACGATCCATTTCCATTATCAGATTCGGATGTAGAACCAGCCTCAATTGGATTTTTTACAACTCGTAAACGATTTATTGCTTTTCGTGTAGAAATTCCAACATCAAAGACTTCTCCGTCAGCCGTCCAATAACCTTCGTGCATCCACATCTGAAATTTTTCTGCAATATCATTCACATTATAACCATTACACAACGATTCAGCCAAGCAAAACATCATCGAACTATCGTCAGAAAAAGTGCCAGGAGGCATATTGTATGTTCCATAACCCATCATATCTGTGACAGGATTTTGTTGTAAATATTGCCTACTTTTAAACTCAACTGGAACTCCTAATGCGTCACCAACCGCCGATCCAATTAATATATTTTTCGAAAAATTTTTTCTATTCATAACTTTCTTTTATAAATGAAAAATAATTGATTTTTTTGAATATATCCAAATTATTTTTGAAAATTTATGAATTAATCATAATAAATTTATCTTTTTCGGATAAAATATTAAAAGGTTTAAAATAGATAAAAAAGAATAAGTCGTATTGTCAGTTTTGAAAAAATTGGAACTGATTTTGATTAAATTACCACACAAACTTATTATTACTATGGCTTTTATAGATTATTATACAACATTAGGTCTGCAAAAGACCGCATCACAAGATGAGATAAAAAAAGCTTATCGGAAATTGGCACGTAAGTATCATCCCGATCTTAATCCAAATAACGATGAAGCTGCACAGAAATTTAAAGAATTAAATGAAGCAAACGAAGTGTTGAGCGATCCAGAAAAACGTAAAAAATACGATAAATATGGAGAAAATTGGCAACATGGTGAAGAATATGAAAAAGCTCGTCAGCAACAACAACAGCAACAATATCAATATAGTAATAGCGATTTTGATGGAGCTGAAGGTTTTGGTGATTTTGATGGCTATTCAGATTTTTTCAGTTCGATGTTTGGACGCGAAGGAAGGAGTAGATCAACAGGTTATAAAGGGCAAGATGTTAATGCCAGTTTGACACTAAATTTGACAGATACATTGACTTCGCATAAACAAACTTTTGCTGTGAATGGTAAAAATATACGAATTACAATTCCAGCTGGAGTAGAAGATGGGCAAACGATTAAGATAAAAGGTCACGGAGGAAAAGGTTATAACAATGGTCCAAATGGAGATTTGTATATCACGTTTCATATCGAAAATAATACGTCTTTTGAAGTTAATGGAGCAGATTTATCTACAATTGTTGAAATCGACTTATACGATGCAATTTTGGGTGGAGAAGCGATGATTGATACACTTTCTGGAAAAGTGAAAGTTCCAATAAAAGAAGGAACAGAGAATAATAAAAAGGTTAAATTGAAAGGAAAAGGTTTACCAATTTATAAGAAAGATGATCAATTTGGAGATTTGTATGTGACATTTTCAGTAAAAACTCCAACTAATTTATCAGCAGAAGAAAAAGAATTATTCGAGAAATTACGTTCACTTAAAAAAGCTTAAAACCATGAAAAATGTAACGATATCTGTTATTCAGTTTAGTAAATATCATCAGATTGAACCTCAATTTGTGATTGATTTGTATAAAAATGATTTGGTTGTTTTGCACGAGCGTAACCAAGAATATTTTATCGAAGAAAATGATTTGAAATTAATCGAACGATTTATTGAATTTCATTATAATTTGGGCGTTAATATAGAAGGTTTAGAAGTGATTCATCATCTTTTGAAACAAATCGAAACGCTACAAAAACAATTAAAATAAACGAATTCAAAAACAACCTTTGCAGAAAACTGCAAAGGTTGTCTTATTTTTGCATAAATATTTTTGTATGAATACTCCCGAAAAGAAGAGTAAATTAAAAAAATTACATTCGCGCAATCGTCATTTAGCGCCTTATAATTTCGAAAAATTGTGTGCGATTTATTCCCCACTTTCCAAATATATCAAACCCAATAAAGAGAACGAACCAACGATTAATTTCTCGGATAGAGAAGCTGTAAAAGCGTTGAATAAAGCGTTGTTGAAAACATATTATGATATTGATTATTGGGAATTGCCAAAAGATAATTTGTGTCCACCAATTCCTGGTCGCGCCGATTATATTCATTATGTTGCCGATATTTTGGGTGAAAGTTTTGATGGTGTAATTCCGCGTGGAAAAGATGTAAAAGTCTTGGATGTTGGTGTTGGAGCGAATTGTATTTATCCGATTATTGGAAATTACGAATACGACTGGAACTTTGTTGGCGCAGAGTTGGATTATGCTTCTTTCAAAAATGCGGAAGAAATTGTCAAGAAAAATGCTCGATTACGTAACAAAGTTGAGATTAGAATGCAATTTAATCCAAACAATATTTTCAAAAAAATCATCAAACAAGGCGAAAAATTTGATATTACAATTTGTAATCCTCCATTTTTTAGATCGAATCAAGAAGTGATGGAGCAAACAATGCGTAAACTGAAAAACTTAGGTCAAAAATCTGATCAAAAACCAATTCAAAACTTTGGTGGGAATAATTCTGAGCTTTGGTGTAGAGGAGGAGAGCGTCTGTTTATCACGAAAATGATAAAAGAAAGTGCGGATTATAAACATCAAGTAAAATGGTTTACAACATTGGTTTCTAAGAAAGAAAATGTTCGAATTTTGGAAGGTATTTTGAAACGTGAAAAAGTAAGAGATTACCGAATTGTAAATATGCAACAAGGGAATAAAATTTCGCGTTTACTAGTTTGGAGATTTTAATTGATTTATTTTTAATTCATTAAAGGTTTTATTTAAAATTATTCCAAATTTTTCTGAAGGGTTTATTCAGTTTAAGATTTGTTTTACCTTTTATAAACAAAATTATTACAAATGAAAACAAATAGAATAATGGTTTCTTTGGTAGTTGTAGCGTTGATGTTTAGTATTTTTTCGTTTACGACTTCTCGTCAAATTGACACAGGAAAAGCAATTTCAAGTTCAGAATGGAAAAATCTAAAAGTGTTACCACAAAACATTTCGGAAGATAGTTTGAAAGGTTTGATGCGCGGATACAACGCTGCTTTAGGAGTGAAATGTAATTTTTGCCACGCCGAAAATCCAGATACGAAAAAGATGGATTTTGCAAGTGATGCAAAAAAAGAAAAGGAATTTGCACGTCATATGATTGTAATGACACGTGATATTAACGCGAAAAATTTCAATTGGGAAAATGCAAAAAATCCTGAAATGATCAATGTTGTAACATGTGTAATGTGTCACAGAGGAAATGAAAGTCCTACAAAATCATTGATTGAGCCTGTAAACGCTGAGTTAAAAAACGTGAAAGATGTTGCAAAAGAAAAATTAGCTCCCACATCTGGTTCAACGAAAGTTGAGAAAAAATAAAGAATAGAAATATAAGCTCCATTTTTGGAGCTTTTTTTATTTTCAAAATTCAATAAATCGTATAACTTTGCTTTCATAATTTAAAGAAATAAAATGTTTAAATTTATTCGTAAGGTTGTAATTTATCTTTTTGTAGCTCATCTTGTATACATTGTTGTGTTAAAGTGGATTAATCCGCCGTTCACGATTACGCAAGTTCAGCAAGGTTTTGAACAAGGAAAATTTAAGCGCGATTATATTTCCTATGAAGAAATGGGACGAAATATAAAATTGGCTGTAATTGGTTCCGAAGATCAAAAGTTTCCTGTACACAATGGATTTGATATGGATGGAATACAAGAAGCGATCGAAAAAAATAAAGAAGGGAAAAAACTTCGTGGAGGTTCTACGATTTCTCAACAAGTAGCGAAAAATGTGTTTTTGTGGCAAGGTCGTTCTTGGTTGAGAAAAGGATTGGAAGTTTATTTTACGTTTATGATCGAAAAAATTTGGGGCAAACAACGTATTTTAGAAATGTATTTGAACACTTCAGAAATGGGAATTGGTGTTTTTGGAGTTGAAGCAGCTTCAGAATATTATTTTAATAAACCAGCTAAAGATTTAACCAAAAATGAAGCGGCTCGAATTGCAGCAGCTTTGCCATTGCCACGAAAATATAATGTGAATCCGCCTTCGTCTTTTATCAGTAGACGCGCTAGTCATATAGAGCGACAAATGCGAAATATACAAGGAAGCACTGATTTGGAAAAGGTTTTAGGAGAATAAAATAGAAAAGAGAAGTTAATAAGCTTCTCTTTTTTGTTTTATTACTCTCTCCAATTAATTTTAACCGCAGAAATTTTCTCTAATTCCAAACGAATTTCAGGAAGTAAATTGAAATCATTTTTCATGTAAAAAGCCAACGGAGAACAATAAGGCTCTCCATTCGCTTTTGTATCTTTTTCATGGTCGATTACCCAACCATTTAGTTCTGTCGAAAATGTTTTTAATCGATTAAGAATTTTACGTCCCAAACCAATTTGATGCAACTCGCTATCCACAATTATTGCAAACCATTTTTCATAATCTCTTTCAAAAATAACCGCCCAAGCTCGCATTTGATTGTTTTCATCTACAGCAAAAAAATGTTTCGCTTCAATCAAACTATTCAAATAATTTTCGGTGTCCTGTAAACTCTCAAAAGCCAAATTAATAGGATATTCGTTGTTCCAAATTTTAAAAATATACTCTTTATGAATTTGGTTCAATGTTGTAAATGAATAGATTTCGAATGAATTAAGTTGAGGCATAAAATGATTTCTTATTCCGCTAAATATACTAATTTATTTAGTCAAAATTTCTTTTAAAATCAAAGGTTTGTCAGTTGTAATATAATCAGCTTTCATATCGATCATTTCTTGCATCACTTTTGGGTCGTTAACTGTCCAAACATTAACCAATAATCCCAAGTTTTTCGCTTCTTTCACCCAAGTAGGATTTTTCTGAAAAATGCTGTAATGATAATCAATTCCATTCCAATTTCTCTCTTTTACTTCTTGAGGAGACAAATCTCCGGCTAAATAAGAAACGTGAAATTTTGGTGCTAATTTCTTAAATTCATCACAAATATTTTTACTAAATGAAATGATTTCAACTTGTTTTTCTACTTTATGTTTTTTGATGATTTCAATCGCTTTTTTTACTGCACGATCTTCATTTTCTTTTGATGAGTGAGGTTTTAATTCGAAAATTAATTTGACATTCTTATTCTTTTTTCCTTGTTCAAAATATTCTTCTAAAGTTGGCATGTTTTCGTTGTTAGCCAATTTCAACGTTTTTAAAAGAGAAGAATTTGTAGTTTCGATTGTATGACCTTGGTAATGATCATCATGATTCACCATCAAAACATCATCAGCACTAATTAATACATCAAATTCAGAACCATAAGCACCAATTTCTTGTGCAGATTTTAATGATTTAATCGAATTTTTTGCGTTGTTTTCGGTGTCCCAATAACCACGATGAGCAATAATTTTTTGAGCATTTGCCATGTTTGTAAGCATAAAGGTTGTTAAGGCAGTAAATATAATTTTTTTCATGATGAATTGTTTTTTCAAGGTAAAATTATTTCGATTAATCGGTTTTAAAGTTATGAAAATATTAAGTTCTTGGAAAACTATAAAAATCTACCTTAAAGAATGAAAAATGACGTGAATAAAATTGTGATTGCGCCGAATTTCACTTAATTTTGCACAAAGACAAACACAATGACGCAAGGAATTATTATTTTAGATTTTGGCTCGCAATACAATCAATTAATCGCGCGCCGAATTCGAGAATTTGGAGTTTATACAGAAATTATTCCCTACAACACTTCGATCGAAGAAATCAAAAAACACAATCCAAAAGGAATTATTTTATCAGGAGGACCTTCTTCAGTTTTTGGAGATGAAGCCGCTTTGGTAGAAAAAGAATTATTCGAAATGGGCGTTCCTGTTTTAGGAATTTGCTATGGAATGCAATTGATTTCGCATTTATTAGGTGGAGAAGTTAAGAAAGGAGAAAAAGGAGAATATGGAAAATCTGAATTAACAGTTTTAGCTCAAAACAGTTTATTCGCAGGAGTTCCAGAACAATCTACAGTTTGGATGAGTCACTTCGATGAAGTGATGACAGCGCCAATAGGATTTACAATTTCAGGAAAATCAAATATAGATATTGCGGCAATCGCAAACGAAGATAAAAAGATTTTTGCGGTACAATTTCACCCAGAAGTTACACATTCAGAATATGGTTCAACAATGTTAGAAAACTTTGTTTTCAATATTTGTCAGGCTGAAAAGAATTGGGTTTTAAAAGATTTTATCGAAACAGAAATTGCTCGTATAAAAGAAGTAGTTGGTGATAAAAAAGTGATTTTAGGACTTTCAGGAGGTGTTGATTCTTCTGTTGCAGCGGTTTTAATTCATCGTGCAATTGGCGATCAATTAACGTGTATTTTTGTTGATACTGGTTTATTGAGAAAAGATGAAGGGAAAAAAGTAATGGAAAATTACGGAAAGCACTTCAACATGAACATCAAAATGGTAGATGCTTCAGAACGTTTCTTAACAAACTTGAAAGGTATCGATGAACCAGAAGCAAAACGTAAATCAATTGGTAAAGATTTCGTGGCTGTTTTTGATGAAGAATCAAATAAATTTGAAGATGCAGCATTCTTAGCGCAAGGAACTATTTATCCTGATGTAATCGAATCGCAATCTGTAAAAGGACCTTCTGCAACTATTAAATCTCACCACAATGTTGGTGGATTACCAGAAGATATGAAACTTCAATTATTAGAACCATTACGCGAATTATTCAAAGATGAAGTACGTAAAGTTGGAGTAGAATTAGGTATTCCTCGTGAATTAGTTTACCGCCATCCTTTCCCAGGACCAGGTTTAGGAATCCGTGTTTTAGGTGAAGTAGACGAAGAAAAAGTACGTATTTTACAAGAAGCAGATCAAATTTTTATTGACGAGCTTTATGCACATAATTTATACGACGAAGTTTCTCAAGCTTTCGTGGTTTTATTACCTGTAAAATCTGTTGGAGTAATGGGAGACGAGCGTACGTACGAATATACGGCGGTTGTTCGTTCTGCAAATACGATCGATTTTATGACAGCAACGTGGTCAAAATTACCTTACGAATTCTTAGAATTAGTTTCGAATAGAATTATCAATGAGGTAAAAGGAATTAACCGTGTAGCTTACGATATCAGCTCAAAACCACCAGCAACTATCGAGTGGGAATAAGCTGAAAAATATATCAAAGCCAGCCAATGTGCTGGCTTTTTTTCTATGTAAACTTTAAAAAACTAAATATTAAATGGAACTTTTAAAAGAAAGAATTCTGAAGGATGGAAAAAGTTTCGATGGTGGAATTCTAAAAGTTGATAGTTTTATCAACCACCAAATGGATCCTGTTCTGATGAAAGCAATTGCGTCGGAATTTGTCCAGCGATTTTCGGATTTAAACATTAATAAAATCATTACAATCGAAGCAAGCGGCATTGCTCCAGCGATTATGGTTGGATTAGAATTGAATTTGCCTGTTGTTTTTGTGAAGAAAGCAAAGCCTAAAACAATGACAGATTTTTATGCGTCGCAAGTGTATTCATTCACGAAAGACCGAACGTACGATGTTTGCGTAAGTAGTCAATTTTTGAATGAAAATGATCATGTTATTTTTATTGATGATTTTTTAGCGAATGGAAATGCAGCGTTGGGTGTTGAAAATTTGATTAAACAATCTGGCGCAAACCTTTTGGGAATGGGCTTTATAATTGAGAAATCATTTCAAGAAGGACGCGATCGCTTATTGAATGAAAATATCAGAGTTGAATCTTTAGTAAGATTAAAATCTTTGGGAGACAACTCAATTATTTTTGAAGAATAAAAAATATCAACCAAAAGCCAATTTATATTGGCTTTCTTTTTACTTTTAAAAAACAAAAAACTTACCTTGATAATATGAAAATAAAATTACTTGCCTTAACGCTCTCTTTACTATTCTTTACAAATTGTAATTCGTACAAATCGGCGAATTCAGCATTGGTTTCTGGTAATTTTCAGCAAGCTTTTGAACAATCTACGCAAGCTTATTTCAAAAATCCATCGGAGAAAAATGGAATCAAATATGTTCCATTAATTTTTGAAGCTTATAACAAAGGACAGCAAGAAGATGAAAATAGATTGAAACAAATCGAAACGTTGACTAATCCTTCTAAATATCAGGAAGCGTATCAAATTATTAATCGTTTGCAAGAAAGACAAAAAACGATTGCTGGAATTGATGGAAGATCGATTAGCGGGAAAACGTATAATTTCAAAACAAAAGATTATTCAGTAGCTTATAAAACGATTCAAGAAAAGTATGCGCAATTTTTGTACGATGAAGGAAAATCTTTTCTAAATCAAGGAGGAAAACTGAATGCACAAACGGCTTATCAAAAGTTTCAAGTTTTAGAAAGTGTTTATTCAAATTATAAAGATACTCGTAGTTTGATGAATACGGCTCGTACAAACGGAATGTATAAAGTTTTGGTACAATTGGTGAACAACACAGAAGTTGTTATTCCTAAACTATTAGAGAAAGATTTGTTAGATTTTAATTCGTATGGATTGGATTCTAATTGGACTGAATTTTACACGGGAAAATTAAATAGTTCTTATGATTATGTAATTCAATTAAGTTTTGAGACGATAAATGTTTCACCTGAACGAGAAAAAATTGAGGTGCATAATTTTGAGAAAAAAATTGTTGATGGTAAAGAAGAATTGGTGCAAAATGGAGTAGTGGTAAAAGATAAAGACGGAAAACCCGTGATGGTAGATCGTTATATTACAGTAAAAAGTCGTTTTGAAGAAGTACAACGCATCAAGGAAGCTGCAATTACGGCAAAATATTATTTGATCGATAATCAAAAAGAGCAAGCCATCGATTCTAAAAATTTAGCAAGTCAGTTTATTTTTAGAGATTCTTACGGAACTTACAAAGGTGATCGACGTTCTTTGGATCGAGATTATATAAATATGATTGGTAGAAGACCAGCTCCATTTCCATCAAATGAGCAAATGATTTTTGATTGTGGGCAAGATTTGAAACGTAAATTCAAGAACGAAATCATCCGTATGAAGCTTTGATAAAAAAAATGTAAAAAATTTAATCATTTTTTAAAATTCATTTTCAATAGCTTATCACATAAAACGTCTGTTTTAGCTAAAAACTTGTAAAATTAGTTTTGGTGAATTAAAAAACCTTTCTATATTTGCACAGCAATTAAGACATAGACCCATGGTGTAACGGTAGCACATCGGTTTTTGGTGCCGCTAGTTGGGGTTCGAATCCCTGTGGGTCTACAAAAGTCTTATGCCTCGATAAGCAATTGTTGAGGCATTTTTATCTAACCTAGTTAAGAGAAAAGTTGCAAAAATTGAAATAAAATTTAGTCAGACCCATGGTGTAACGGTAGCACATCGGTTTTTGGTGCCGCTAGTTGGGGTTCGAATCCCTGTGGGTCTACAATTTTTTCTTTTCAATTTTAACATAATAATCATGGACAGACCCATGGTGTAACGGTAGCACATCGGTTTTTGGTGCCGCTAGTTGGGGTTCGAATCCCTGTGGGTCTACAGATTTTAAGCTTCAATATTTTTATTGAAGCTTTTTTTATACTATATATTTTGTTATATTTATCATAATTGATTTAGTAAATGACATTAGAGGACATAATTTTAGAAGCTAAAAAAGGGAAACGAAATGCTCAGAACGCAGTGATAGAGGTTTTGTGGAACAAAGTTTATCATTATGTATTTTCTAAGATTAGAAACGAAGAAGAAGCCGAAGATATCGCTATAGAAACGTTTACGAAGGTTTTTACAAAATTGAAATTATATAACGAAGATTTTGACTTTACGACTTGGGTAATTTCTATCGCACATAATACGATGATTGATCATATCAGAAGATCTCCAAAACTGAATATTTCTCTTGATGATGAAACCAATTTTTTAGAAATTTTAGAAGATCATCCTTCGCCAGAAGAACATTTGATTTTAAAACAAGATAATGACACGCTGATAAAAGCTATTGCAAAATTGAGAGAACCTTATCAAAAAATTATAGAATTGCGTTATATCGAAGATAAAACATACAAAGAGATTGCTGAAGAACTCAATTTGACCTTACCAAATGTTAAAGTTCGTCTTTTAAGAGCCAAACAATTGTTAACAGAGGTGATGCAAGATAATATTTAGTAAATTTATTCGTTGAAAATTTGTTGAAGAAAACTGGATCGAAAATGAAGAAGCACATATACCTTACAACAATTATTATCGCAAGTTTATTCTTGACGTCTTGTGGAAGTAGTAAAGTAACTTCGTATAAGAAAACTGGTTCTAAAAAAGTTTATACTTCTTCCAAAAAAAACGAATCTACAGAGGTTTTTCGTTCTAAAAATGCTGATGATAGTGCGCCTCGTGATATAAATAAAATTCTAAAAACGGCAAAATCTTACTTAGGAACACCTTACAAATATGGTGGAGTTACGAAAACAGGTTTCGATTGTTCGGGACTGGTTTATGTAAGTTTCAAGGAAATGAATTTAGAATTGCCTCGTCGTTCGAGTGATCAAGCTGAATATGGAAAAGAAATTACAATCGAAAATGTTAAAATAGGTGATTTAATATTTTTTAATACTTCAGGAAATTCAATCTCTCATGTAGGTATTGTAGAAAGTATTAATCATGACGGATCAATCAGTTTTGTACATTCTTCAACTTCGAAAGGTGTCATCATTTCTTCCCTTGATGAAAATTATTGGAAAACTAGATTTGTAAAAGCGGTTAGACTTTTATAACTTGACGTGTGCTTAAAAAAAGAACTATATTATTAACTTTTTTTGGATTACTATTTTTTAGTTTATCCATAGTTGTTAATGCTCAAGAAGATAGTGTCAAAATTGATACAGTTAGAATTGAGAATAAAAATCATTCTAAGTTTAGAAAGTTTTACCAAAAATTATTATTCAAGAAAAAACCAACGAGTTTTCCTATTCAGCCCAATAATAATGTAGGTGATGGAAAATATCAAGGAAAAATTATTCGAAATATTTACTACAAAACACAAGACCCTTTCGGATATTCTTTGCAGGACACGACAAGAAAACCGACAAAATGGATTGAAAGAACTGGAAATACACTACACGGGAAATCTAAGCAATTTGTGTTGCGTCAAAATATGTTGCTGAAACTAGGAGATAAATATGATTCTGTAAAAGCAGCTGAATCTGAGCGTTTAATACGTACCAATCGTTCTATTCGTCGAGTAGAGATTAAGGAAGAAGCTGTCGGGAATGATTCGGTTGATTTATATGTCAATTCAATTGACTCTTGGAGTATGTTTATTACAGGTTCGGTTTCGAGTTCAAAAGCTGGAATTCGCATTAGAGAGCGAAATTTTTTAGGTTTAGGACATGTGTTTGATAATCGTTACCGTCACAATTACAAAACAGGAAATTCGTTATATCAATTTAATTATACGGTTCCAAATATTGCCCAAACTCGAATTATTGGGAATGTACGTTATTTCAAAAATGAAGATAATCATTATACAAAATCAATCAGTTTTGTACGACCTTTTTATTCGCCATTAGCACATTATGCAGGTGGAGTTTCGGTTGGACAAGTGTATTTTAAAGATTCATTAGATTTCGAAAAACCTATTTTGGTTGATAACCATTTCAAATATAATTACCAAGATTATTGGTTGGCAAGAGCGTTTAGAATTGATGATGGTCATTCAGAAAATATTACCAATTTTATTGTTTCAGGGCGATTTTATGATCGATCTTATACCGAAACACCAACTCCAGAAAACGATCCTGTGAACTTTTTTTCTGACCAAACGAATTATTTAGTAGGGATAGGAATTTCTTCAAAACGATATATCAAAACAAAATATATTTTCAATTATGATATTGAAGAAGATATTGCGATAGGGAAATCATTGGGCATTATAGGAGGAATTCAAAATATTCGTCAAACTGATCGTTATTATCTTGGCGGAAAAGCTTCTGCTGGAGGTTTTTTAAATACCGGTTTTTGGGGATTTGGAGTTGAGTTTGGAGGATTTTTTAATAAAGGAAAATTTGAACAAAAAACGCTGTCTGTAGAATTACAATATATGGCAAAGTTGATAAATTGGGGAAAATGGAAGTTCAGAAACTTCATGAAAACTAATTATCTTTTGGGACATGATCGTTTAGATTCTCCTGCGGATCAACTTTCGCTTCATGAACATGATTATTTGGGAATGGCAGGTTTCAAATCGGATAGAGGCTTAACAGGTCAACAGAAATTAATGTTCGAGTATCAATTGCAATCCTATACGCCTTACGAGTTTTTAGGATTTCGTATTTCGCCTTTTTTCAATGCGATGGTTGCGGCAATTGGAGATAACAAAAAATTTATACTGAATAATAACCCAATTTATTCGCGTTTTAGTTTGGGTGTGATGTTGACAAATGATTATTTTGTGTTCAACAATATTCGTTTTTCATTGTCGTATTATCCATCAATTCCTGGACAAGGCGATAATCTAATCAAGACAAATTTATTGGATAATAGAGATTTTCAAATGATGGATTTTGACTTTTCAAAACCAAATTACATTCGTTGGAATAGGTGGGATTAAGACATAAAAAAAGCTTNNAAGCTTTTTTTATGTCTTAATATTTTTTATTTCACTTGTCTGGAAACGATCCACGAAACTAAGCTTCCCAAACCTAAAACAGTTACAATAACTGCAACAAAATTTTCGACAGAAAAGATAAATGGAAATGGAACAGTTGGCGAAGCCATAACCAAACCAAAATCTATTTGTAATAATCCAATAACAGAGGCGATTAATAAACCTGTTGTCATCGCGATAAGGGTGATAATAAAACCAGTTTGAAAGAAAATATTACGAATGTTTTTTCGTGATAATCCAAAACTATACATCGTCTGAATTTCTTTCTTTTTATCCAAAATCAAGATAATAATTGTTCCTGCCAAATTGAAACATGCAATGATAATGACTAACGTAAAAATCAAGTAACTGATTAAATTTTCCATATTCATTACTTTTAAGAAAGCTGAATCTAAATCTTGTCTGGTTTCGATTTTATAATGAGAACCTAATATTTTTTGAAGTTGAATTTTTACTTCGTTAAACGATTTTTTTCCAGTCGTTTTTACCTCAATCGAATAACATTGATTTTCGTTTAACAACAATAATTCTTGCGCCAAACCTAAAGTTGTAAATATGTGTTTGTCGTATTGTTCGTTCAAAATAAACACGCCAACACTGTACGCATCTTTGCGTGTAAAAGCATCGCTTTCTTGTTTTATTAGACCTGTTCCAGCTTTTGGCATCATCAAATCTGCTGGCGTTATCGGATCGATATAAAGTTGCAAACGCTCTGCAATTCCATTCGAAACAATAAAATTATCATCGCGATTAAAGTCTAAATATTGTCCACCATAAATTACCGTATCTAAACGTGTAATTTTGGTGAAATTTTCGTCAACACCTTTCAAATAGGCAATATCTTGCTTTCCTTTGTAATCGATGTAGACTTTTTCTTCGATGATTTTAGAAAAAGCTTTGACATCTTTTTGTTGCTTCAATTGATCCACAACAAAAGTTAAACTGTCCAATACTTTTCCTTTCGAAGGTGATATTTTAATTTCAGGATTTACATTGCTATAATACTTTAAATTCATTTTTTCTAATCCCGAAAAAACGGATAAAATAATAAATAAAGCCGCTGTAGCAACCAGAATAGCACCAACAGCAATCGATGTAATAATGTTTACGGCGTTTGTATTCGTTTTCGAAAAAATGTAGCGTTTCGCAATGTAAAGTGAAATGTTTCTCATTATAAGATTGGATTATTTCCTTCTCCTCTTAGCGCTTTGTCGATTTTATCCATTTCGTCTAACGAATTATCTAAAATGAAAATTAATTCTGGTGTAATACGCATTTGTTTAGAAGCACTTTTTGATAAAATTCCTCTAAATAATGGTGTATTAACTCTAATTTCTTTGAAAATTTCGTCTTTTTGAGTACTTGGAAAAATACTTACATAGATTTTAGAAACGCTCAAATCTGGTGTTACTTTTACTTCTGTAACACTAATCAAATTTCCAGGGAATTCCTTTACAGCCCATTTTCTAAAAGCTTCTGCTAATTCTTCTTGAAATAATTTACTTACTTTTTGTTGTCTATTGCTATCCAATTTTATTCATTTTTATGAGACTGTAAAATTACTGCATTTTTTCGTGATTAAAAACATTGATGAATTGAATTAAGTTCTTTGTAAATTTGTTTTAATGAAAAAAGATATCGAAACTTCAGAAGATGTTGCTTTATTGGTAAATACGTTTTACGATAAAGTGCAAAAAGATGATGTCATTGGTTACTTTTTTTCGGAAGTTGCAAAGGTAAATTGGGACGAACATTTGCCGCATATGATTCAGTTTTGGGAAACTGTTTTATTAGGAAAAGCAACTTTTGAAGGTTGGCCAATGCGAACACATTTGGTTTTGAGTCAGAAAGAGAAATTAAAACCGCATCATTTCGAGCGTTGGATTGAATTGTGGTACGGAATAATTGACGAAAAATTTGAAGGAGAAATAGCAAATGAAGCAAAAAATAGAGCAAAAATTATGCGTGATTTAATTCTTTTCAAAATTGACCAAATGGAACAAAAACAAGGGTTTATTCAATAAAAAAAATGCAGCTTCATAAAAGTTGCATTTTTTTTGTATAATTTGATTAATGATTGAAAAATTATTTCGCAATCATGATTAATTTTTTATTGATAAACTCCATAATTCCAGCTTTAGAAAGTTCGCGTCCGTAACCCGAATGTTTCACACCACCGAAAGGTAAATCTGGGCTTGAAGAAACTTGTTTGTTTACGTAAACCATTCCCGAATCTATTCTACGAGCGATTTTCTCCGCATTCGGAACATCTTCTGTATAAATAGAAGCACCTAATCCGTAAGGCGTATCATTCGCAATTTTGATTGCTTCTTCTACATCCTTCACTTTCCAAATACAAACTACAGGTCCAAAAACTTCTTCGTCATAGGCCTTCATTCCAGGTTTTAAATCTGTTAAAATTGTTGGTTGTAAAAAGAACCCATCACGATCAATACGTTTTCCTCCTGAAACAATTGTTGCTCCTTTATTAGCTGAATCATTAATTTGATCCAATAATTTTTCTAACGCGCTTTCCGAACTTACAGGTCCCATATTGGTGTCAGCATGTGTAGGGTCGCCAACTTTCATTCCGTTTATATAGTCCGTAATTTTTTTCAAATATTCATCGTAAATACCTTCTTGTACTATAATACGTTTCGAAGAAGTACAAGCTTGTCCAGCATTACGTAAACGACCGTTAATGGTTCCGTTCATCACTTTTTCGATATCCGCATCATTCAAAACGATCATTGGATCAGAACCACCAAGTTCTAAAACCGAAGGTTTTACATTTTTACCAGCGATACTTGCAACCTCTGCACCAGCAGCTTCTGAACCAGTTAAAGATACACCAACAATTTTTGGATTATTAATAATCGAATCTGTGTCTTTTCCTGACATCAATAAGTTTTTGTACAAACCTTTTGGAGCGCCAGCAGCAGTAAACATTTCTTCGAAAGCGATTCCACATTGCGGAATATTAGAAGCCGTTTTCAAAACAACTGTGTTACCAGCCATAATGTGAGGCCCAGCAAAACGTGCAATTTGAGAAAAAGGAAAGTTCCAAGGCATGACACCTAATAACACACCAATAGGTTCTGAAACCACATAAGCGTCACCTTTTTCTGTTTGTATAGGAACATTTGCCAAGAATTCTTCTGCATTATCAGCGTAATATTCGATGATATTTGCACTATAATCAATTTCGATTTCACTTTCATACAATGGTTTTCCCATTTCTGTTGTAATCAAAGCAGCTAATCGAGCTTTTTGCTTACGCATTTCGTTTGCGACACGTTTCATTACAGCTTTTCTTTCTTCGAAAGATTCGAATCGCCATGTTTGATATAATTCGTTTGCGTCGTCTATATATTGATTGATTTCTTCGCTTGTGTAGGCTTGAAATTCTTTTTCGATTTTACCTGTAGCAGGATTTAATGTTCTGATTGAACTTGCCATTTCACTCTTTATTTAATGTATACAAAGTTGTAGCAATTCTCGTTCCTAACAAAACTTTTAGGATAAATAAAACTGATAGTTGATGAGATTTTAGAAGGTTTGAACAATAAAGTAAGTATAAATGAACAATAGAAATTAGAAGAATGATTATTTATCTAAATCAGTTGCTGAATTTGTTCGTGATAAAAACCAAATTGTTCCGTTTTTACTTTTCATTTTTTTATTTGCTAAAATAATTCCTAATATTAATCCTGTTAGAATGAAGATAGAACCAATAATTAAATTAGAAATTGATTTATTTTGAAAATAAATCAACAATCCAATTATGAAGCCAATAATAAAGGGTGATATAAAGATTTGAATCCAACCATAAAGTTCTGCAATAAATTCTAGATTCTTTTTCATAAAGTAAATATTTATGATTGATTAAAATTATCAAATCTTAATAGAACAATTCGTTCAAAATAAAATCATTCTTTTAAAACGGTAAATTATCGTCGTCGTTGTTCATCGAACTTGTGAATTCTCCGCCGAAATCTCCAAAAGCATCAGAAGGATCGATAGCAGATAAATTCATTGCACTTCCCATTTCTTGAGAACCATCATTCATCGAGCTTTGAATTTCGAAATCTCCACCAAATGAAGTTTCTAAATCGGTAAATTTAGCTTGCTCATTAATGAATCGTAGACGCACATTTTCTAACGCACCATTACGGTGTTTAGCAATGATAAATTCGGCTTGACCAGCGCAAGGTTCACTTTCATCATCCCAATATTCTAATTTATAATATTCGGGACGATAAATAAACGAAACGATATCGGCATCTTGCTCAATCGCTCCAGATTCACGTAAATCCGATAATAATGGACGCTTGCTTCCTCCACGAGTTTCTACCGAACGAGATAACTGCGAAAGTGCAATAACAGGAATACTTAACTCTTTTGCGATTGCTTTTAAGGAGCGCGAAATCATCGAAATTTCTTGCTCACGGTTTCCATTTGCTTTTCCACCAGCAGTCATTAACTGTAAGTAGTCAATCAAAATCATTTTTACACCATGTTGAGAAACCAAACGACGCGCTTTTGCTCTTAAATCGAAGATAGAAAGGGCAGGCGTATCGTCAATGTAAAGCGGTGCATTTTCAAGACCTTTTACTTTTGTATATAATTGTTTCCATTCGTGATCGGCTAATTTTGCTTTACGCAATTTTTCACCCGAAATTCCAGTTTCACCCGAAATCATACGCGTAATCAACTGAACAGAAGACATCTCTAATGAAAAAACAGCAACTGGAATATTTTTGTCCACCGTCATATTTTTCGCCATCGAAAGGATAAAAGCGGTTTTCCCCATACCAGGACGAGCGGCTAAGATAATCAAATCCGATTCTTGCCAACCCGAAGTAATTTTATCAATTTCTGTAAATCCAGAAGATAAACCAGACATTCCTTCTTTGGTAGATTGGGCTTTAATTTTGTCAATCGCTTCTGTAACTAAATCTCTTGCTTCCGAATAACTACGCTTGATTCCACCTTCTGTAATTTCGAATAATTTCGATTCAGAATAATCCAGTAAATCAAATACATCGGCAGTATCATCGTATGATTTTTCAATGACTTGATTCGAAATTTCAATTAAACGACGAAGAATATATTTTTCTTGAATGACACGAGCATAATACTCCACGTGTGCAGAAGAAGAAACTTTTTGCGTTAATTGAATCAAATAATAATCACCGCCAACACGATCTAATTTGCCTTCACTTTTCAACTCATTCGAAACCGTTAATAAATCAATAGGTTCTGAATCGTTAAATAATTTTTGAATGACAGCATAAATCGCTTGATGCTCTGGACGATAAAAAACTTGCGGTGTAAGAATGTCAATGACTTCATCCAACCCTTTTTTATCAATCATCATCGCACCAAGTACAGCTTGCTCTAAATCAACAGCTTGTGGAGGAAGTTTACCTTTCTCTAAACCAATGACATTGTGCTTGTTAGCTGGTATTTCGGGATTATAATTTGCTTGTTCCATAAGAGTTTCAAAATTAAATAAAAAAACGAGATATAACTAATTTTATATCTCGTTTTAAAATTGTATATTCTACAATAAGTATTATTGTAAAACAATATTTTATCCTGAAAATTCTCCGAATTTGATGTAACGTTCTTGACGTTGTTGTTGTAATTCTTTTGGAGAAAGTTTTTTCAATTCGTTGTAAGTGTCTAAAACTTTATTTTTCAAGTTTGTGTACGCAACTTCTGGTTTGTAGTGTGCTCCACCAAGCGGTTCTTGAATGATGTCTTCAATTAATCCTAATTCTAACATATCAGGACCAGTTAATTTCATTTGCGAAGCAGCTTGCTCTTTGTAATCCCAACTTCTCCATAAAATTGTAGAACAGTTTTCTGGTGAAATTACAGAATACCAAGTGTTTTCTAACATGAAAACTTTGTTCCCAACTCCAATTCCTAATGCTCCACCTGAAGCTCCTTCACCAATTACAATTGTAATGATAGGAACTGTAAGTTTCAACATTTCGTAGATGTTTTTAGCGATAGCTTCACCTTGACCTCTTTCTTCAGCTTCTAAACCAGGATATGCACCAGGAGTGTCGACTAAAGTCAAGACAGGAATATTAAACTTTTCTGCTAACTTCATCAAACGTAAAGCTTTGCGGTAACCATCTGGATTAGACATTCCGAAACGACGATATTGTCTTTCTTTGGTATTTTTTCCTTTTTGTTGACCAATAATCATAAAAGTTTGACCATTGATTTTTCCCATACCACCAACCATTGCTTTATCATCAGCAAAAGTTCTATCTCCGTGAATTTCGATAAACGTGTTATCTGTGATCGCGTAAGCGTAGTCTAAAGTATAAGGGCGAGAAGGATGACGAGACAATTGTACACGTTGCCATGGCGTTAAATTACCATAGATTTCCTTCTTTTTATTTTCAATTGCAATTTCAATTTCAACGCAAGCCTGTTTGATGTTAACACCGCTTCCTTCGCCGACGATTTGACAGCTTTGTAACTGTTCTTCTAAATCTTTGATAGGTTGTTCAAATTCTAAATATTCCATACAAATGTGTTTGTTCAATCCAACAAATATAGAAAAGGTTTTTAAGCCAATTATAATAAATGTCGAATGTTTTTCAGATTTTTTACAAGTATTTTAATTTCAAAAGATAAAAAAGCGTCTACAGATTAGACGCTTTCATCGTGTATTTGATCTAAAATTAGATTTTTTCGATAATCATTGCAGATGCTCCACCGCCACCATTACAGATAGCTGCACCACCAATTTTTCCTCCGTTTTGCTCTAAAACATTTAATAATGTAACCAAAATTCTTGATCCAGAATTTCCAAGTGGATGACCAATAGAAACCGCACCACCATTTACATTGACTTTAGAAGCATCAAGGTTTAATAATTTAGTATTTGCAATTCCAACAACTGAAAACGCTTCGTTAAATTCCCAGAAATCAACATCAGCAGCTGTCATATTTGCTTTTTTCAATAATTTTTCAACCGCTTTAGCTGGTGCAGTTGTAAATTTTGAAGGTTCTTGAGAAGCATCAGCATAAGCAATAACTTTTGCAAGAGGTTTTAATCCTAATTCGTTTGCTTTATCTAAAGACATTAATACTAAAGCAGAAGCTCCATCATTAATTGTAGAAGCATTTGCAGCAGTTACAGTTCCGTCTTTAGAGAAAACAGCGCGCAAACCTGGAACTTTATCAAAGTTTACATTTTTATATTCTTCGTCTTCTTTAAAAATAACTGGTTCTCCTTTGCGTTGAGGAATTTCTACAGGAACAACTTCGTTGTCAAATTTTCCAGCAGCCCAAGCAGCAGCAGATTTTTTGTAAGAATTAATTGCAAACTCATCTTGCTCTTCACGAGAAATATTGAACTCAGTTGCACAAGTATCTCCGAAAAGTCCCATCATTTCTTTGCTGTAGTAATCTTGTAAACCATCGTTCACAATTCCATCTAACAAAACAGTATTTCCGTATTTATTTCCAGTTCTTGCATTTGGTGAATAGAAAGGAACCATCGACATGTTTTCCATTCCTCCAGCAACTACAACATCTGCGTCACCTAAACGAATTGCTTGTGTAGCAAACATTACAGCTTTCATACCAGAGGCACAAACTTTGTTTACCGTTGTTGCAGGAATTGTATTTGGTAAACCTGCTTTTATCATTGCTTGCTTAGCAGGTGCTTGTCCTTCACCAGCTTGCAATACATTTCCCATATATACTTCATCAACCAAAGATCCATCTAAGTTGATTTTATCTAAAGCTCCTTTAATAGCTGTTGCGCCTAAATCTGTAGCTGGAACGTTAGATAAACTTCCCAAAAAAGATCCCATTGCTGTACGAACAGCTGAAACTATTACGACTTCTTTCATTTAATTTGTGATTTGTTGTTTTTATTATGATAACTTAATAATGCAAGATATAAAATTTATAGTAGTATTAATTTGATTTACTTTTTAAAGATTTTTTAAATTTGTTATTGACTTAATATAGATAATTGATTTTTTTTGTTAAAATGATAATTATCTTAGAATAGAATATTTTTTGAAGAATAAAATGATTAAAATGCTGAAGAATAAAATGATATTATTTGGTTTGATTTCGTGTTTTGTAATTACAATCGGAAATGCGCAAACCTTTGATCAAAAATATTTTAAATCAATTTTAGATTCGCTTACGTCAAATTCGTTTGCTGGCAGAGGTTATGTAGAAAATGGAATGACAAATGCTGGAATTTATTTACAAAACGAATTTCAAAAAAATGGATTGAAGTCTTTTTCTAATCGTTATAATCAAACATTTACTTTTCCGATTAATATTATCAAAGATGCAAAACTGAAAATTAATGGAAAAGAATTAAAATATGGAATTGATTTTATTGTAAAACCAATTTCTAAATCAATTTCGAAAACCAATTCACCTTTTTATATTTTTGACACAAAAGCCTATGTGGAATCTTTTCAGTCGAAAGATAAAACGAGGGATTTTATTGTGAAAGATGATGAATCGCAAAAAGGAAAACATATTATTTTGCCGCCTTTAGTGACTTCTGTAGATTCTATTCAGAAATATTACAAACAATGGGCGAATATTTATGAGAAAAATGAAAATAAAAATCGAGCGATTTTTAGATTTACATCAGATAAATTGACTTCAAGTCTTAGTCAACGACAATCTTCTATTTCAGAATTTATTATTTCGGATAAATTTTATTCTAAAAATTTAAAAATAAACGATTATTCTATTGATTCAGAGTTAAATAATTCATTCGAAGCAAATAATATAATTGGTTACATTGACGGAAAGAACAATGATAGCGTAATTGTGATTTCTGCTCATTATGATCATTTAGGGAAAGTTGGACAAACTATTTTTCCTGGAGCGAGTGATAATGCGAGCGGAACTGCAATGATGATGGCGCTGATGAAGTATTATTCAAAACATCAGCCTAATTATAGAACAGTTTTTATGGCTTTTGCAGGTGAAGAAGCGGGGATTTTAGGCGCAGATTATTATGTTAATCATCCTCTTTTTCCATTGAATCAAATCAAATTTTTAGTCAATTTAGATATTATGGGAGCGGGCGATCAAGGAATTCAAGTTGTGAATGGTAAAGTTTTTAAAAATCAATTTGAAAAATTAGTTGAATTCAATCAAACAAATAAATACCTAAAAGAAGTTAAAATTCGAGGAGAATCGTGTAATTCCGATCATTGTCCGTTTTATTTGAAAGGTGTTCCGTCGTTTTTTATTTACACATTAGGAGGAAAAGGTTTTTATCATGATCCCAATGATACAGCTGAAAGTTTGGATTTGAGTTCCTCTGAAAAAGTATATAATTTGTTGAAAGCTTTTATTGATAAGCTATAAAAAAATAATCCGTTCAAAGTGAACGGATTACTAACCAACCTAAACTACTATAAAAAACTCTAAAAAGTAAAAAGAGTGCGAGTAATTCCAAACTTCATAAATCAATTTCGTTATACTCGTTGTTACTCTTTGTCTTACTATCTATGAATAAATTATTTGACACTGCAAATGTCTAACTTTTATGTCTTGTTTGGAAAAATTGTAAAAGATTTTATTTATAATAGTTATAGAGAATATTTATAATAAACGTTTGTTGTCGGATATTAAACTTTGTATTAATTTGTTAAAAATAAACAATAATAGTTAAAGTGTAATTGTATGAAAGCGTACTTTAACACCTTTTTAACTATTTGTTTACGAAAATATGATGAAATGATAAGATTTGAAATCTTTTCAACTAAATTTGATTTTTGAATCGTAAAGACTTCATAAATTTAAACAAATTTTAAACCAAAACGCCAAAATGAGACTTTTTTTATTGGTTTTTTCCTTACATATTGTGTTATTTGTTGATGCGCAAAATGTTAACCCAAATCAAATTCGAACAAAAATTTACGATACTATTTTACAAGATATCCAAAAACAAAGTTTAGAATTTCCGAACAAAAAAATTGTGGTAGATCCTACGATTAATAAGTTTGAAGATTATAAAATGGACGAATTTGGGCTGAAATTAGATTCGGCGAAATATCTACAAGACACTTCAATTTGTTCTAAATTAACAACCTATAAATGCGTTTCGAAATTTGAGATTGATAATTATTCGATTACCAATGTTTACAAAGATGAAGCAGATGCGTTATATCCTGACTTTTATGGGATTTATGCACCAATCGATTCGTGGTACAATTTGATTTATTATGCGGCTGTTAATCATTTTGAGAAGGATAGAGAATTTCAATTTAACGTCTTAATTCCAGTTCGAAATGTGCAAATGAAAAATAAAACGATGAAGGAAAAAATGTTCTTTTATAACGTTTTGTTTGATGAGCAATTTAAGATTCTAAAATTTGAAAAATTATTATTAAAACATTAAAATTCAATCAGAAAAGTTGTAAATTAGCAAGACTCAAATTTTTAATTGATGTTAAACGTTAGCGCTTATATAGACGAGCTTTTGCAGTTATCAAAAGGCAATTTACGGATTTGCCGTATGAATTGGTGGCTTTTAAAATACGAAGATGAATTTGAGAAAGCAATAGAACAAACGTCTTGTAAAAAGTGGCAAAGATGGCTTTATAATGGAGAACATCCATATCCATGTGTTTGTCCAAAGCGCGAAAAATTATGCGTTTTTATCGATTTATATCGTGAATTGGATCGTTTGACACAAGTGCAACGTTTAGAGAATTTTTTTCACGAATATTTTCAAAAATTTGAGTTGATTAAAGATTCAAAAGAATCTTTAAAAAATTGGATGAATGATATTCGTCCAACGATTTCCTCTATTTATTTATTATTGGATAAGAATGATAATCTAAAAATTAGATTTTATAATTCGGATCCAGTTTTGGAAGTGAATATCAATAAAAATGATTATAAATACACTTTGTTGTGTTTGGATATTTTTAACTACAACATGTATGTAAGAGGCATGTAAATGAAAAGAGAGTTGACAAAATCAACTCTCTTTTTTATGAAATAATAGATTAAATATGGCTTATTTAATTAAACCAATTTCTCTTAAACGCTGAGTCAAGAAATCTCCAGCTGTAATATCTTCAAATTGTTTTGGATTTTCTTCTGTTACACAATCTTCTAAAACAGATAAATCCATTTCAGAAACTGGATGCATAAAGAATGGAATAGAAAAACGAGATGTTCCCCATAATTCTTTCTCTGGATTAACCACTTGGTGAATTGTTGATTTTAATCTGTTGTTTGTGTGACGAGATAACATATCACCAACATTAATCACCAATTCGTCGTCAGCAGCAATAGCATCAACCCAAGTTCCATCGTGACGTTGCACTTGTAATCCACGACCTTGCGCTCCCATTAACAATGTAATCAGGTTAATATCACCGTGGGCACCAGCACGAACTGCATCTTTAGGCTCTTCTGTGATAGGAGGATAGTGAATTGCTCTCAAAATAGAGTTTCCGTTTTTTACTTTATCATCAAAGTAAAACTCGTCTAAACCTAAGAATAAAGCCAAAGCACGTAAAACGTAAACTCCTGTTTTTTCTAATTGTTTGTATGTTTCTTCACCATAAGTGTTAAAACCTGGAACTTCATTTACATCAACATTTTCTGGATAGTTGTATTTCGCTTTATCTTCTTCAGATAAATACTGTCCAAAATGCCAAAATTCTTTCAAGTCACCAACGGTTCTACCTTTTGCATGTTCGTTACCGAAAGCTGTATAACCGCGTTGACCACCAATTCCTTCAACTACATAACTTTGTTTTGTTTCTGTAGGTAAAGCGTAAAATTCGCGAACGCTTTTATATAAATTTTCAACTAATTCGTCAGATAAAAAATGTCCTTTCAAAGCAACGAATCCTATTTCTTCGTATGCTTTACCAATTTCGTTGACAAATTTTTGTTTTCTTGCAGGATCATCAGATAAAAAGTCTGCTAAATTAACCGATGGAATTCCGTTTTGTGACATTTATATTTTTTATAAAATTTCTTCTGCAAAGGTATAGAAAGATTTCTTTTGTGAATAATATTGTTAATAACTTTTTTAATCAACTGTTGGTTTGATGCAAAACTAAGTCGTTTAAATGGTTCTAATTGTTTAAAATATTAATTATAAGTAAAATATGATTTTAAACATAGGTTTTGATAATTTCTATCTTGATAAATATAATTTATTAAAATTACATTATAAATAGTTATTAATAATAGTTGTTTTAAATAATATGAATTAATTTTAAGAATATGAAGAAATATTTATTTGTATTTTTTGTTTGTATTAGCATAATGTTGTTTTCACAAGAGTCTATAAAAACTCCTTTGATATATCTAAGTTGTAAAAAAGTTGAACAGAAGGGAAATGAGGAGTTGAATAAATGTTTTAAACAAAATTTTAGAAAAGATTTTTATAAAATGGTAAGTACGGAATTAAGGTCGAGAAACTTAATTACAAATTATCTTCTTAAAGCTGAATTCAATTTTACTTTTGATGAAAATGGTGTAATTTCTATTTCTGATTTTGAAGGAAGTGAGGATACGAAAGATATCTTAGAAAAGTCTTTATTTAGATTAAATGAGAGAATTAAAGGAGGTAAATATAAAATTATTCCAGCAAAGAATAATGAAGGGAAATTTATAAAAACCACTATAAAAGTTCCATTTCAATATGCATTTGTGAGAAGTTAATTATTAATCTTCTTTCTAATCGTTATCAATCATTCTATATTTGCAAAAATATTTATGATGAAAGATCAATTTTTTCAATATATACAAGACTTACAAAATAAAATTATTACTAAACTTGAACAAGTTGATGGTAAAGCTAAATTTTTAAGAGATAGTTGGGAACGCGAAGAAGGCGGCGGAGGTCTTTCATGTGTTTTAACTGACGGAGCTGTTTTTGAGAAAGCTGGCGTTAATATTTCAAAAGTTTATGGAGAATTACCAGAAACAATGCAAAAAGCGTTAAATGTTTCGTCAGGTAAATTTTTTGCTTGTGGATTGAGTTTGGTTATTCATCCAACTAGTCCACATATTCCGACGACTCATGCGAATTGGAGATATTTCGAAATGTATGATAAAGATGGAAATATTGTCGATCAATGGTTTGGAGGAGGTCAAGATTTAACACCGTATTATTTGGATGAAGAAGATGTGATGCATTGGCATACAATCTGTAAAAAAAGTTGTGATGCGCATGATGTGGCTTTTTATCCGAAGTATAAAGAGGAATGTGATAAATATTTTTGGAATACTCATCGTGAAGAAGCCCGTGGAATAGGAGGTTTGTTTTTTGATTACTTGAAACCAACTTCAGAAAAAACAGTTGAACAATGGTATGATTTTGTAACGGAAGTAGGAAACTCATTTTTAGAAGCGTATATTCCGATTGTTGAAAAGCACAAAAATGATGAATTTTCTGATGAACAAAAGGAATGGCAAGAAATTAGAAGAGGTCGTTATGTGGAATTTAATCTAATTCATGATAGAGGAACTTTATTTGGTTTGAAAACAAATGGACGAATAGAATCTATTTTGATGAGTTTGCCAAAACATGTACAATGGCACTATAATCACCAACCAGAAGAAGGTTCGGAAGAATATAAATTAGTCGATGTTTTGAAACATCCAAAAGATTGGATTTAATCAATAAAATATAAAATGCCTGAACATTTGTTCAGGCATTTTTTTAATCTTCTCTCGATCCGTCATCTGCCATTCTGACCATTTTAGGTGTAAAAGTAGCCACAACATCAACCAGATCTTGTTGTGCAGCCATTACTTCGTGAATATCTTTATACGCCATCGGCGCTTCATCTTTTCCGCCTCCAATTAGTGTAATTCCAAAATCATTCAAATAATCGTTTATCTTGTTTTGTGATAATGATTTAATTGCTTGTGTTCGGCTCATCTTTCGACCAGCACCATGAGAAGCCGAATGAATAGAATTTTCTTCACCTTTTCCGCGAACCAAAAATCCTGGCGCAGTCATTGAACCTGGAATAATTCCCATCACATCTTTAGAAGCTGGTGTTGCACCTTTTCGATGAACAATTACTTCTTCGCCATTGTAAATTTCTTTCCAAGCAAAATTATGATGATTTTCTACTTTAGCTAAAACTTCTGCACCGATAGATTTTTTAATTTTTTGATGAATAATTTCGTGACAAGCCGAAGCATATTCACCAGCCAAATTCATCGTAATCCAATATTCTTGACCTTCTGCAGAATCCAAATCCAAATAAGCTAAATTTTGTGCTTTATAAGGAAGTTTACAAATTTCTTTTGCAATTTTTGTATAATGTCCAGCGATTGTAGCACCGAAACCTCTCGATCCAGAATGCGTTAATAACGCTAAATACGAACCTTTTTTGATGTTCAGTTTCTTATCATCTTCTTTGAAATCAATCAGACCAAATTCTACAAAATGATTTCCTCCTCCAGAAGAACCCAATTGCGACCACGCTTTATCTTTTAAATTTTGAATAAATGAATTTGTTTCGAATTTTGCATCATCCAAAATCTGATGTTCGGCTTTGTATTGACCATGAAAACCATGTCCTGCACCAAACTTTGTGTTTTTTATTAAAGTTTTTTTTAAAGAATCATGATGCTTAAAATAATAAGAAGCAGGTAAATCATAAATCGATAAAGCCATTCTACATCCAATATCAACGCCGACACCATAAGGAATAATTGCATTTTTTGTTGCTAAAACTCCGCCAATCGGTAAACCATAACCTTGATGAGCATCTGGCATTATTGCGCCGGCAACTGTTACAGGAAGTTTCATGGCTACTTTCATTTGTTCTAAAGCACCATCTTCAATATTTTTTGCACCATAAATGTTGAAATCGTTCGGATTTTCATTCAATTCAATTAAGTTTTCATCTTGTTGAGGTAAATGAATTCCATTGATAAAACCATTTGCAAGCGTTTTGAAAATTTTATCTTCTAAGAAATCTTGTGGCGAAGACAAAACTTGCGCATATTTATCAAGCATTTCGGCTTTTGTATAACCATTTCTTTTTCGGTTAATTTTTAAGGCAATTCCTAAAATTTCATTCTCAGGATAACCCAAGGCAATCAAATCAATTCCATTAATTGGTTTGTTTTGTTGTTCGGTTGTTTTCATATAATTTGGTTAGAATATTATTTTGTAAACATTGTTTTTAGTTCATTTAATACATTCGACCCACCAGAAATTGAGATTTCTCCTACTTTATCAGCAATTTTTTCGATGTATTCCATCTCTTTCAATTTCCATAATGTTTCGTTTTCTTCCATTAATTTTGCTGTATTCAACAAGCTTCTTGTTGAAGCAGTTTCCTCACGACGCGTAATCGAATTAGCTTGAGCCGTTTTTTCGGCAATCAAAACACGGTTCATAATTTCTCTTATTTCTCCAGGAAGAATAATGTCTTTCATACCTGCGTCAATCAATTTTAGACCAATTTCTTGGAATTCAGCTTGATATTTTTGAATGATATAATTCGTTACCGAATTTTTATCTGACATCAAATCATCAAAATTCATGTTTCCAATAAATTCTCTCAAACCTAATTGAATCGCTTGATAAATCATTTTTTCGAAATCTTTGTTCGATTGATAAGCGTTTAACAAATCAGTAATTTGATAATTTACCATAAAATTGATTCGTAATTGCGCTTTATCTTTCGTCAAAATTTCTTGTCCCGAAATTTCAATTGTTTGCGGACGCATATCAAAAGATACCATCGAGATTTTAACTTCGTTGTTGTAAAATAGGTATTCACCAGCTTTTAAAACCGAATCAAATTCATTGTCTTTAAATAAAATTCCTTCGAAATATGGCGCAACAGAAATGATACGAATTGCACCAGCTTTTCTCAAAATATCAATTTCTCTTTTTGTTAAATTCTTAATTTCGTCAGTAGAATTCAAGTCAAATTTTATAGCTTTTAATTGAGTCGAATTTTTCCAAATCATCACGTTTTTATTGTAAAAAGAATCATAGATTTGATTGTTTTTGTAAATAATCAACACTTCGTTATGTAATACTTCGATAAAATCTACCATATTTTTTAATGTTTCATTTTCCAAAATCATTGCGTGGAATTTTTCATCAATTATTTCGTTGATGTTTAATTTTTCGATGTTTTTATTAAAGAAAATCCAATAATTTCCTTTTGAGTAAATTTTATCTACTTCGTTATTTTTGATATAGATTCCAATTTCTTGGTTGTTAATTGCTAATTTTTTCATTTTATTATTTTTTATAGGTTTTTACTATTTTTTTTGTCATTCTGAGCCTGTCGAAGAATCTTTATTATGAGATACTGAAACGAGTTCAGGATGACTATTTTTTAATTCTATTCTCGATACAATTTTTCTTTATTTTCATTTCGAAAAATTACTCGAATTGACGAATTATTGTCATTCTGATTTCTA
>NZ_DJDM01000051.1:408-27812 GCF_002431085.1 Empedobacter sp. UBA5924 | reverse complement strand
CACAGTTAGTAAGATACTACCATTATAATATATAAAAAGGCTCCAACTTGGAGCCTTTT
This sequence comes from Empedobacter sp. UBA5924, assembly GCF_002431085.1. Classification (NCBI taxonomy): domain Bacteria; kingdom Pseudomonadati; phylum Bacteroidota; class Flavobacteriia; order Flavobacteriales; family Weeksellaceae; genus Empedobacter; species Empedobacter sp. UBA5924. The sequence continues at coordinate 27,753 of NZ_DJDM01000051.1, read as the reverse complement.
TATATGTTAACCAGCTTAAAGAATTCGTATAACTTGATTTCTCGCGCTTCACAAATTCTCAAAATTGTTTTTAAACTAATATTATAATTCTCATCTTCTTTAATTAATCTTACAGTCTTTTCATCAATTCCATGAGAATTTGCAAAAGAAAGGTTGCTTTGACTATCTGCTAACCAGTTGTCTCTTATAAACTCTACAATTTTTCTGTTTTTATCTTTCATTTTGACAAATGAAGGAGTTATTTAAAAAAATAATTCGGATTTATATCCGAATAATAAAAATTATTATTATATTTGTTTACAGATAGTTAAAAAATAAAGTCAAAATACTTTTATCTCGCATTGGAAAACTGGTAATTTTTGTAGCAACGAGAAAATAAGTAAATTTGCTCACGACCTAGGCGTGGGCTCTCTTATTGTTGCACGGTATACCAGTACCCCTAATGCTTTAAGATGAGTTCCATGCCTTTCTTGTTTTTGGTCGTTTTCTTCCATCACATTCGCATCGAACTTTTTATAATACACATTTGGTTATTCCTCTATACCAAATGTTTTACCCTCTACACTTTTGCAAGATTTAAAGATTTTGCACAGACGGTTATTCGATTCAGTTAGAATTGTAAGATGTATATATTAGATTTTAGATATTAGTATTGAGATTTTAGAATTGTAAAATGTAGTAGTTGTGATGTATAAAGTATAAAGTAAAATGTATTCAGATTAAGGATGAGGTTCTGAGATGAGTTGAGATAGACAAAAAGATGATGTTTTGAACATAATTACGTGAACAAGAGAATAATTAGTAGTTCTTTATTTATTACTTTTTTGCTTGATCAAAAAGTAATCAAAAGTTATTCATATGATTTATTATTATTTTTAAGGTATTCATGAATGCAAAGCATTACAAGACCGCGATTTTCGACGTTCAATTCTCATCTCACGCACTAAAAAGATTAAATGATTCGCATACGCTCACTAATCTTTTTTACGCTTGTTTCAATGGATTGAAGCTCGTCTGCAAATCGTATGTCAACTCTAAAATTCGTTGTTAAAAAAGGATTTGAATATTAATAAGAAAAAAAACGTAAAACGTTAAGCGTATCACGTAAAACATAACAAAAAACCCCTTTCCTAAAACAAAGTTGGCGCGATGTACAGGAAAAGGAGTGGATTTTAAAACTAATGTTGAATTAAAAAACTATGTAAAATTATGAAACAATTTTACTTCAAATTCGGTAGGCAATCTTATGTTACGCTACTGAGATTATTTTGTGTTATAGCATTATATGCACAAATAAAAACCATGACTGACATGGTAAAAGAAATTCGATCCTCATTGGATATACTAGTAGGAAGGAGAAATAGTGAACAAAATTATTAAGCAATAAAGACTCACATTTAATTCCCCGAAGACAACTTATAAGAGAGTGAATGATCTTCATAAAAGTAGTGTTAATTTTTATTTCATTTATTAATGTAATTTTTAAAACTGTCCAAGGGGAATTTGTGGGTTTATGCCTGGTTTCATAATGACAAAATTCGTTGTCAAAATCGAATTAGAATTTTAATTAGAAAAAACACGTAAAACGTTAAGCGTACAATGTAAAACTTGATAAAAAACATTGTGGTTAGAGAAATTAAGTGTTAAAATCCTATATCTGTGTATATCCAAAATGACACTTTTCTGTATCAGTTGTGTATCCGCGCTATATCCATTGTGTATCCATTGTATATGCGTTCCGTATGGTTTGTTCGAGGTTCGTGTATCGGTGTTTAATTTGTAAAAAGTACAGATTAGATGTTAGATATGAGAATTGAGATTTTATAATTGTAAGTTATCTTATGTATTTGAGGTTGAGATTAAGGATAAGGTTCTGTGACGAACTAAGACAACGATTTAAAGGATGAAGAAAATGGCATTAAAACTCTCACGTTAAGAAAATGGATGAATGGAGCGTTAAAAAGGTTTTAGCCCGTAGGGTTTTTAAAATCTTTAGTGAAATGAGAACATTTTTAGTAGAGAGGTTTACGGCCTTGACTTTTTGGTTACTTTTTAGTCAAGTAAAAAGTGACATTAAAGAAAAGGAATACCTGAGTCACATCGTGACTCCTCCTCTTAATCTCAAATGTTGTTAAAAGTGAATTTGATTATTAATAAGAAAAAAGACGTAAAACGTTAAGCGTAAAACGTATAACGTATAACGTAATGCATCACGTAAAACATAATTAAAACCACCTTTATTATGCTAGTAAAAGAATATGAATTATTGAAAAAAGGCGATCCCAAAGCCTTAGAGCAAATTTATTCACGACATAAAAGACTACTTTTTTGGATTGGTAAACAAATAGTTGATGATGAATTTGTTGTAGAATGTTTGGTACAAGATGCGTTTCTGAAATTATGGGAATATCGTGAGAAAATTGAAAAACCTGAACATATCTTTTATTTCACACGACTTGTTTTGAAACACAGCTGTTATTCGCATTATAGAAGTTCTAAAAATAAATTTTTTAGGTCAGTGCATTCATTAGAGAGTTACGAGAATTATGAGAATTATTTGACTGTATACGATCCTTTAGAGGCTGCAGAAAACATAAAGGATAAACTAATACATGACCAACATTATGAAGAAATTAGAAAAATATTACCCTTATTAAGCGCTGAAAGAAAACATTTGATTGAACTCTGCTTGAAATATGGATTTAGATACAAAGCAATTGCCAATGCAATGGGAAAAAGAGTTTCAGAAACGAGTAAGGAGATTAAAAGTGCAATAGAGGATGTTAAGAGCCTGATTAATAGTCAAGATGTATTCGTGTCTAAAAAAGAAATAATTTCTGAGGAAAAGGCACCAAATCAAATGACCGAAAAACAATCGTTGATTTTAAAGCTTCGATTCGAAATGAAACAATCGTTTACAACCATTGCCAAGACATTAGAACTTTCTCAGAAAGAAGTGCACAATGAATTTGTCGTCGCTTATAAATTGACTCAACAAAACAAGTTTAAACCCCTAAATAACTAAATATGGAAAATTCTACAGTTTTTTTAACACGTAAAATACAGTTAATTGCTGATTTACCGACTCAAGAAGAACGAAAAGAAGTTGTGAGTACGCTTTATAAATGGCAAAATAGATGTTTTATAGCGGCTAATATGATTGTTTCTCATTTGTATGTGCAAGAAATGGTGAAAGATTTTTTTTATTTCTCTGAAGGAATCAAATATAAATTAGCAGACGAAAACAAAGATGATGCTGGTATACTCAAATGGTCACGGTCGACTACAATTTATCGTGTGCTCTCAAAACGTTTTAAGGACGAAGTTCCGATGTATATATTGTCTAGTTTGATCAATACGTTATACCTGTCCTTCAAGAAGGATTGTGTCAAGTATTGGAAAGGGGAACTTTCATTAAAAATTTTTAAACGAGATATAGCAATTCCTTTTAACATAGCGAGAATAAGTAAATTCTCGTATGATACAGATAAAAAATACATTTATTTTAAACTTTATAAAATTCCTTTTAAAACATATCTTGGAAGAGACTATATTGATAATTATAAGCTATTGGAGCAAATAGTAAATAACGAAATTAGAATTTGTAGATCACATATTAAATTAGAAAAAAATAAAATATTTTGGGTATTCACGGTAGAAATTGAAAAAGAAAAAAATCAATTACAACCAGATATTATTGCAGAAGTTTCTTTGTCATTAGAATATCCGTTGGTTGTAAAAATAGGTAGATCTCAGCTAACCATTGGTAGCAAAGAAGAATTTCTATATAGAAGATTAGCCATACAAGCTTCTCGTAAAAGAATTTTAGAAGGAGTGCCTTTTTGCAAAGGAGGGAAAGGAAAAGAAAGAAAATTAAAAATAGCAAAAAAATTAAAAAATACAGAGAGTAAATATGTTCATCATCGCCTACATGTCTACAGTAGAATGTTAATTGATTTTTGCGTTGAAAAAAAAGCAGGAACCATAGTTATTGTAGATCAAGAAGAAAAAATACAAATTGCCAAAGAAGAAAGATTTGTCTTAAGAAACTGGAGCTATTATGAGCTCATACATAAAATAAAATACAAAGCTGATAAAGCAGGTATTGAGCTTATAACAGCTTAAACCATAATTTTGGAGGGTGATTTGTACACCCGTAGGGTGAGGTGATTGTAAACGCTCATCAAATGTGAAAAACATATACAAAGGGGGATTTTTAGGTTTTATTGAAACACGTTAGATGGTCCCAAGTTAAAGGCAGGATAAAGGCAGGATAAAGGCAGGATAAAGGCAACATAGTGGCAGTAGGGTGGCAGTAGAATATTTGTAAAAGGTTTTTGATATGGGATTTACGATGTAAAATGTTTTTATGAACAATTAGATATGAGATATGAGATTCTTTGAAAGTTCTGAATGACAAGGAATTTGAATATTGAAAAAGAATTAGAAAAATCCGGCATTAAAACTCTCACGTTAAGAAAATGGTTGAATGGAGCGTTTAAAAGGTTTTAGCCCGTAGGGTTTTTAAAATCTTTAGTGGAATGAAAACATTTTTAGTAGAGAGGTTTACGGCCTTGACTTTTTGGTTACTTTTTAGTCTGTTCCCCGAAGGGCATATGAATGCAAATAATTAAAATAGATAAGGAATGAATAAAAAAGTGACATTAAAGAATTTTTAATTTCAAATGTTATAAAAAGTGGATTTGAATATTGAAAAAAGAGTTAAAAAACCGGCATTAAAACTCTTACGTTAAGAAAATGGTTGAATGGAGCGTTAAAAAGGTTTTAGCCCGTAGGGTTTTTAAAATCTTTAGTGAAATGAAAACATTTTTAGTAGAGAGGTTTACGGCCTTGACTTTTTGGTTACTTTTTAGTCAATTAAAAAGTGACATTAAAGAATTTTTAATTTCAAATGTTATTAAAAAGGAATTTGAATATTGAAAAAGAATTAGAAAAATCCGACGATTTAGAATCGAAATGCAATTTAACTCTAAATTATTGGAATAAAAAAAGTTGGAGTGTCTGAGTGGAGCGAGTTGCCAACTTTATGTAAATAATTTAGCAAGTTGAATTACCTGAGCCATACCATGGCTCCTCCTTTTAATTTCAAATGTTTTTTGGATGAGCTTACCCGAAGGGCATATGAATACCTATAATTAAAATAGATAAGCTATGAATAAAAAAATGAAAGTAATAGATTTCTCGATACCTCAAATTAACAACGAGTTGAGGTTCTGAACATAATTACGTGAATAAGAGAATAATTAGTAGTTCTTTATTTATTACTTTTTGCTTGATCAAAAAGTAATCAAAAAATCAAGACTGCGATTTTCGACGTTCAATTAGCATTTCACGCACTAAAAAGATTAAATGATTCGCATACGCTCACTAATCTTTTTTACGCTTGTTTCAATGGATTGAAACTCGTCTGCAAATCGTATGTCGACTCTAAAATTCGTTATAAAAAGTGGATTTGAGTATTGAAAAAGGATGAAGAAACCGGCATTAAAACTCTCACGTTAAGAAAATGTTTGAGTGCAACGTTAAAAAGGTTTTAGCCCGTAGGGTTTTTAAAATCTTTAGTGGAATGAGGGCATTTTTAGTAGAGAGGTTTACAGCCAAGAGTTTTTTGATAACTTTTTTGCTCTCAAAAAAGTGATAGAAACATTCTGCACTTCGAGTGCCTCAGTGACCGTGTTAAAAGTGACAACGAATTTTAATTAAAAAGAAGGATTATGAAAAACTATAATCATTCATTTTTATTCATTCATTTTTATTGTTTTCAAATGAATTCATATACCCTTTGGGGAAGTCTTGACACAAAAACATTTGAAATTAAAAGGAGAAGCTCCAGTGGAGCTTAGGTATAAATTGTTACAAGTTGATTAATAATTATATGTTCATTTTTTCCTTGATGAAAAAACGAACCAAAAAAATCAAGACCGCGATTTTCGACGTTCAATTCTCATCTCACGCACTAAAAAGATTAAATGATTCGCATACGCTCACTAATCTTTTTTACGCTTGTTTCAATGGATTGAAACTCGTCTGCAAATCGTATGTCGACTCTAAAATTCTTTGTTAAAAAAGGATTTGAATATTAATAAGAAAAAAAACGTAAAACGTTAAGCGTATCACGTAAAACATAACAAAAAAACCCTTTCCTAAAACAAAGTTGGCGCGATGTACAGGAAAAGGAGTGGATTTTAAAACTAATGTTGAATTAAAAAACTATGTAAAATTATGAAAGAGTAAACAGATTCACACTCTATCCCCCGAAGACAACACAAAGAGTATAAATGATCTTCATAAAATGATTAGTGTTAATTTTTTTCATTTATTAATGTAATTTTTAAAACTTGTTGGAGGGGGAATTTTTTTAGGAGGAATATAGGATAAACAGGGACGCGCGCGCGAAAAAATAGAGATGAAATTCTAAATGGAATTTACGATAATAAGAAGTTCTCTATTTATTGCTTTTTGCTTGATCAAAAAGTAATCAAAAAATCAAGTCTGTGCTTACAAGTCGGTCAATAATGGCTACTCGCTAAATGCTTTAAATCATTCGCATTTGAAATGCGAACAGTAAATCATTTTTAACGCTCCTTACGCCGAATTGACACTCGACTTTTCAGCAATGACGAGTTAAGAATCGAAATGATAACGAATTTTAATATAGAAAAAGGATGTAGAAACCGGCATTAAAACTCTCACGTTAAGAAAATGGTTGAATGCAACGTTAAAAAGGTTTTAGCCCGTAGGGTTTGTAAAATCTTTAGTGAAATGAAAACATTTTTAGTAGAGAGGTTTACAGCCTTGACTTTTTGGNNAAAAGTGACATTAAAGAAAAGAATACCTGAGCCATATTATGGCTCCTCCTTTTAATTTCAAATGTTTTTTGCGCTTAAAAAATGAAAGAATGATAATGATTTAAAACATTGAATGGCTGAAACTTATTTTGACCGTCCAAAATCAAAGACTTGATGTTTTGTAACTTTTGCATTAAGGTAAAAGTTAGAAGAAAAAAAATAGAAAGATTCTGCACTTTGAGTGCCTCAGTGCCCATGTTTAGAATGGTAGAAAATAATATTCACCACATAGATACATAGAACTGAATGATGAAAAATAAAGAGCAATAGAGAAGATAAATCTATTAAACATAGTTAGCAGCTCGCTATGTTTCTGTTTACTGAACTATGGAATCTCTAAAATAAAAAAAGATAAAAACCTATGTTTCTATTGTGGTTAAAAAATAACTTATAACGTAAAAAAAATAAAACCTCCTTTCCCTAAAACAAAGTTGGCGCGATGTACAGGAAAAGGAGTGGCTTTTAAAACTAATGTTGAATTTTAAAAAACTATTGTAAAATTATGAAAAAATTTTACTTCAAACTCAGTAGGCAGTCATTTGCTGTATTATTGGGATTGTTTTGTGCAACACCTTTGTTGGCACAAACAGGAAAAACCGTGACTGGAACGGTAAAAGAACTTCAAGTCCCGCTAGTGGGCGTAATGGTAAAAGAGGAGGGAACCGATAATTCCACTTTTACTGATGACAATGGAAATTACTCGTTGACTTTACAACAGGATAATGCTAAACTGATTTTCGAGCAATTGGATTTCCCTATTCGTGAAGAAGAAGTATTGAATAGAAGCGTGATCAATGTACGTTTCACAAAAGAAGAGGAGGAGGGGATTCAGTTGAAAGATGTGGTGATTAATGCGGGGTATTACAATATAAAAGACAAAGAACGAACGGGGTCTATAGCACGTGTTACGGCTAAAGAAATAGAGAATCAGCCCGTGAATTCTATTTTAGATGCTTTGCAAGGTCGTGTTCCTGGTTTAGAGATTACACCAACTTCTGGAACAGCAGGCGGCGGCTACACCATTCGGATAAGAGGCCAAAATAGTATTGCTGCGGGGAATAATCCTCTATTTATAGTAGATGGTGTTCCATTTGATACCAATTCGATGGGAGATACTTCAACCTCAGCACAAATCTTTTATGGGTCAACTATAAATCCTTTAAATTATATCGATCCACAATCTATAGAATCTATCGAAGTTTTGAAAGATGCTGATGCTACAGCTATTTATGGATCACGGGGAGCCAATGGTGTACTATTGATTACCACTAAGAAAGGAAAAGCGACAAAAACAAGTATTTCTATAGATGCTTCTACCACTGTTATTAGCCCTACTAAGCTTCCTAAACTACTTACTACCGAACAATATCTAGATATAAGAAAAAAAGCCTTTGTGAATGATGGTGTAACGAAATACCCTACGACAGCCTACGACATAAATGGAACATGGGATATGACCAGATATACAGATTGGCAAAAACTACTTATTGGGAATACAGCTTTCAATCACAACATTCGTACCTCTATTAATGGTGGAAATGAGCAAACTAATTTTATGATAGGTGCCAATGTCATGAAAGAAACTTCTGTTTTCTATGGTAATTTTGCATACAATAAATTCAGTTTTTTTTCGACATTAAACCATAAAACAGCGAATAACAAACTAAAATTGCAATGGACCACTAATTATGGACAGGATAAAAACTATTTGCCTACACAAGATTTAACCAGAACTGCAAGGACACTTGTTCCAAATGCTCCGAGGTTGTTTAATGAAGATGGTAGCTTAAATTGGGAAAACAATACTTGGACAAACCCACTTGCGGCACTCAATGCCAGTTACCGCAATAATACACGTAATCTAAATACAAATTTGAATACAAGTTATCTGTTGATGGATAATATTGTTTTACGAACAAACGTAGGGTATAATCGATCAGATTTAGATGATAGTCAACTTAATCCACATACTATTCGTAATCCTGCTTTTGGTGCTACAAGTCAGCAATCTAACATGACTAAAAATTCTGGTCATCATGAAGGGTGGTTAATAGAACCCCAATTGGATGGTAATTTTAATTTAACTGCTTCGAGTAAACTAAGCGTATTAATTGGGGGGACTTTGAATAGCCAAACAACAACTAAGTTGGTGATTATGGCAAATGGTTTTACAGACAACCAATTAATGAATGTTTTAAGCGCTGCTAAAAATGTGACGATATACAAGGATACTGAAGAGCAATATAAATATGCTGCTCTGTATGGAAGAGTAAATTATAATCTACACGAAAAATACTTCGTTAACTTGACGGGACGACGAGATGGATCGAGCCGATTTGGTCCTAATCATCGGTTTGCAAATTTTGGTGCAGTTGGTGCTGCTTGGCTTTTTTCGAAAGAAAGTTTTCTACGTGAGGTATCATGGTTAAGTTTTGGGAAATTGAGAGGAAGCTATGGGGTAACAGGAAATGATCAGATTGGAGATTATCAATATCTAAATACCTATAACATCAGTCAGAATGGATATGATGGGAATATACTATTGACAACAGCACGTTTGTATAATCCTGATTTTTCATGGGAGATAAATAAAAAGTTGGAATTTGCTTTAGAAACCGCATTCCTAAAAAATAGAATTAACCTAACACTGAATTATTATCAAAACCGATCAAGCAACCAATTGGTTGGCTATAGTTTACCCGCTATAACAGGTTTTACCTCTATACAAGCAAATTTGAATGCTGTTGTAGAAAATAAAGGTTGGGAAATGGATTTGCAAGTTGTTCCTATAAAATCTGCTAAATTCAACTGGTCTACTTCTTTTAATCTTACTATTCCTAAAAATAGATTGGTGGCATTTGATGGTTTAGAAAACACCTCCTATGCAAATATGTATGTGATTGGAAAATCATTGAACAGTAAGAAGATGTATCATTTGCAAGGGATTAATCCAACTACTGGTTTGTATGAATTTACAGATTATAATGGTGATGGAAAGATAACCGCCATAGAAGATAAACAACAAGTTTTATCATTAGATCCTTCTTTTTATGGAGGTTTCACCAATTCTGTTTCCTATGAAAACTTTAATATCGAGCTCTTTTTTCAATTTGTCAAGAAAAAAGGATTTAATGAATTCTATGGGACTACTATGCCGGGTACAATGTATAATCAGCCTGCTTCTGTATTAAATCAGTTTCCAAATGGGGTAATTCAGAATTATTCAAGTGGCTCTAATTCCGCAGCGACAGTTGCTTATTCTAACTTTAATAATAGTGATGCGATGGTAACCGATACCTCTTTTATTCGATTGAAAAACGTGTCATTGTCTTATAAACTTCCTCTAAGTAAAAATCAGTCCAATCAATATGTGATTTATGCGCAAGGTCAGAACCTATGTACATGGAGTAAGTATAAATACGGTGATCCAGAACAGACAACTGGTTTTCTTCCTCCTTTGAGAAGAATTTCGATAGGATTTAAAGCTAATTTTTAATGACACAATTATGAAAAAATATCAAAACATAGTAAGCTATTCTTTATTCGTTTTCCTAATAGGAAATACGATAATAAGTTGTGAGAATTTTGTGGAATTGGATTCTCCAAAAGGACAATTGAACCAAAAAGATGTATTTGAAAATAACCAAACAGCACAAGCCGCCGTTACCACTTTATATGCATTATTACGTGATAACAGCTTAATAGCTGGAAATTTATCTAGTGCTGGTTTTTACATGGGAATTTACTCAGACGAGTTAGATAGTTATACTACTGCTAACAGCGTGACGGATTTATTTTACAAACATCAAATTATCCCTACAAATAGTGGTGTGAAAGAGGTTTGGACAAGTTCCTATAAAGTAATATACGAATGCAATGCGGTAATAGAAGGTGTAGAAAAATCAAAAGGATTGACCAATGAGCAAAAGAAACAATACAAAGCTGAGGCACTATTTATCCGCTCGTTAACTTATTTCTATTTAACCAATTTATTTGGAGATATTCCATTTATTACGACAACAGATTATACGATTAATCAAAAAAGTTCAAAAACAAGTCATCAAAATGTGTTTTTAAAAATTGAAGAAGATCTTATTGAATCTAAACAACAATTAGGTGAACTTACATCGGCTACAAGTAACCTTAGGGCAAACAAATATAATGTTACAGCATTATTAGCACGTCTATACATCTACCAAGAGAAATGGGAAAAAGCTGAAATTGAATCGTCTGAACTTATAAATTCAGGCAAATTTCAGTTAGAGAATGAGTTGAATAAAGAGTTTTTGAAAGAAAGTCGTTCTACACTATTCCAATTAAAAGCTAAAGTAGAAGGTGGAAATTCTAATGAAGGTGGTATTTATATTTTTGAGGCTGGCCCTCCACCTAATGCTTCTTTATCCCCTCACCTATTTGAATCTTTTGAGCCAACTGATTTGAGAAAACAACAGTGGACAAAACAAATTACTACTAATGGGAAAAATTGGGTAATGCCCTTCAAATACAAAGAAAAGTATGCGACAACAACAAGTAAAGAATATACCATTGTTTTTAGACTTGCTGAACAGGTTTTAATTCGAGCTGAAGCACGATTGAGATTAGGCAATTTGAATGGAGCAAAAGAGGATATAAATAGTATTCGAAAAAGAGCTGGATTAACACCTATCACAACTTCATCTTCTCAAGATATTTTTGAAGCAATTGTAACGGAACGTCAACATGAATTGTTTACAGAACATGGCCATCGTTGGTTTGATTTGAAACGATGGAAATTGGCAGATCAAGTCTTAAGTCCGATAAAAGCAAATTGGAAAGCAACTGATGTATTATTACCAATTCCGGAAGCTGAACTTTTAATTAATCCAAATCTATTACCACAAAACCAAGGCTATTAAGAAGTTGTACTACAATACAACATCATAAAAAGGCATTCATACAAACATCAGAATTAGTACCAATGGAAAAAATAAGTAAAATAATATTCCTCATCCTGTTGGGATTTGTTCTCTCGACCTACAACGTCTTTGGTCAAGAGATAAATAAGAAAACATATACACACGATTTAGACAGTATATGGTCTACTAATACAACAATTCGTGATATTAGCACTAACGGAAATTGGATTGAAACCTCTGAGTTCTTCTCAGGTAAGAATATCATTCGATTATTTCATCCTTCAACCTCAAATGTAATAGAAAGAGAAAATACAAAAAAGAGTTTATTTTCTAATAACGAACATTTTGCAATCCTTTTAAGTGAAAGCAAACTTGAAATAATCGATTTAAGAAATTCGAAAAGCTTTCTTGTTTTGAATAAACCAATTAGAAAAGTAGAATTTGATGCAACCAATCAACAGCTTGCTTATTTAACAACTGATGATGTTTTGACGTTATTCGATACCAAAACTGAAAAATTCGTTACAAAACATAATATTTCCAGCTTTAGTTGGAGCCCTACTTCATCTACATTGGCAATTCTTTCTAAGGATGGAAAAACAGTCAGTTTTTATACCTCAAAATTAGAGGCTATTGATCAGCTATCAAGTTATACAGGTACGTACATTTTTAATGATCGATCTCCTCTAAATAATTGGAGTAAAAATGGACAGTATTTTTCATTTCTTGAAAAAGAAAATGAAAAGAGAAAAATAGTTCGTTATGCATTCCAAACAAAAAGGGTGAATTTCATCAATGTAGAAGATTGGTTGAAAATAAATCCTTCTCATTATTTTATGGATGAATCTGTTCGTGTTTTAACGGATGGGCAATTTATTGAATTTCAACTAAATGAAAAAAGTACCGAAGATTCTTTAAAAGGAATTGAAGAATGGTCTACCAACGATACGTGGATCTATCCCAAAGAACAATTAATGAAACAAAAAGATGGCTATAAACGGTTTATTTGGACTGTGGATGAATACGATTCTGTTACGGAAATAAAAGGAAACCAATTCGCACTTAATAGTAATATCCACTTTGCCTTGACATTTGATAGAAAACAATATGAACCACAATATAGATATTTTGAAATTGCAGATGTTTATTTAAATGATTACCAATCAAAAAAATCATATAAAATAATCGATAGTCTGTATACCAACCCTAATTTTATTTCTGTTTCACCAAATGGGGAGTACATTGCTTATTTTAAAACAAAACATTGGAATTTGTATGATGTAAAAAAGCAAACACATAAGAAGCTAACAACAGTTCTTTCTCAAGTTTTTTATGATAGAACTAAAGCAGAAACTGACAAACCGCCTTTTGATCAGCCCTATTGGTCAGAGGATGGAAAATCTATTCTACTAACGTCAACCTATGATTTGTGGCAGTTTAGTATAGATAAAAATGAAGTAAAGCAAATTACCTTTGGAGAACAAAAAGAAGAACACAATCGTTTGGCATCTATCAATTTAACGAACTCATCAAATCGTAGTATTGACATGAATAAACCACTGATCATTAAACTCCATAAAGATGATCAGTCGCATGGAATAGCGTTCTTAAAAAAGGGAAAAGTGATACATTCTTTTAGAACTGATGCCGAAATCAATCAAATTTACAGTGATAGCAACAAAAATAAATTGTATTATAGAAAAGCAAAGTACAATGAATCACCTTCAATTCATGAACTTTCCACTAATCATACAACGCGTCTTGTTTACCAAAGCAACTCTAAGCTAAGTGAATACGACTTAGGTTTTTCTAAAAATATAAACTATACATCTATAAATGGAAACGTGATGAATGGCTCTCTTTTATACCCTTCTCAGTACGATTCAACTAAAACATATCCTATGGTTGTGTACATTTATGAAAAGAATTCGTTTAAAGTCAATGAATTTACTTTACCATCTAAAAATTCACCTATCGGATTTAATTTCATGAACTATGTAGTAGATGGCTATTTTGTTTTGTTACCCGATATAGAATATGAAATTGGAAACCCGGGTTATTCAGCTTTAGTCAGTGTAGAAAATGCGGTAAAAAAAGCTGTAGAACTATCGACAATTGATCAAAAAAGAATTGGTTTAATTGGACATTCATTTGGTGGGTATGAAACAGCCTTTATTTCTACACAATCAACATTTTTCAAAACAACAGTTGTTGGTTCAGCTATAACCGATTTGATTAGTTATTACCATGATTATAATATAGATAATCAGTCAGATCAATTATGGCGATTAGAAAATTACCAATTAAGAATGGGTGATAGTTTATATAATTTAAAAGATAAATATTACAAAAACTCGCCTCTTTATCATATAGAAGAATTACAAATACCAGTTTTAATATGGACAGGCAAAGAAGACTATAATGTAAATTGGTACCAAAGTGTGTATTTTTTTATGGGAATAAAACGATTAGGAAAAAAAGCCGAATTACTTTTATTTGATCATGAAGGACATACCTTAAAAAATAAAACCAATCAACAATTTTTATCCAATAAAATAAAAAATTGGTTTGATACGTATTTAAAATAAAAGAACGGAGCATGATGCTCCGTTCCTATTTAAATTAGACTTAAATATTTATTGACGATATAACGGAATACTACACGAAGTTTCTGATAAATCTCTCAATTCAAAAACATCTTTTTCAATTCCATTTTCGTTCACAGTACAAGGTAATCCAATTGTTGCTGAACAATCAACTTTTACGTCATCACAATGATTTGTTGCAGAATTGTAAATATATCCTGTCATCGCTTCTTCTTCACTATTTTGAGAAGATTTACTTTCAGTGGCAAATGCAAAAGCAACAGCCATCATTCCTACCCCAATTGGTAGCGCTTTTTTTAGAAAATTTGTTTTCATCTTGTATAATTTTAATGTGGTGACTTACTCTATTGTACAGGTTTTCAGTCATCCCCTGCGTTGCGCAACGATTTATTTTCTTTTGTTATAGATATAAAGTTCATGATCTACAATCGCAAATATTTTGTTTTTGTAAATAGTGAAATTTCTGAGTTGCTTTTTAGGTGAATGGTAGAGGTAAAAACTATGAGTATAGCCTTTACTTACCAAATCATATTGATCTATGCTACTTGCTCCTTCTATTTTTTGTTCGAAATTACCTAGTCGATCCGTAGATATATAGAGTTGGTTATCGTAAGTAGTTGCTAATTTGTTTACAAGTAAGGTTTGCGGACCTAATTTATATTGCTTTGTTTTTTTTAAATAGCCTACATCGATCTGAACTTTAGAAATAGTATCAATGGTATGTCCAGTTTTCATTTCAGCTAACTCAGCATCAAATTCGAGGTACTGATTTTTGTAGTAATAGACGTAGATAAACTTTTTTAATTGGGAATTCCATAGTAATGTGCCATCCAACTCAAATGTACCATCGAGTTGTTTTTCTAGACTGCCATAGTTAAGTTGTAGTTGATGCTCTGATAACAATCCTAATACATTAGCTTTTACTTTGGTACTATAAGTTGCTATCCCAAACTTAGAAGAATCTGCTACCACAAATTGATTATAATACACCTCTCCTTTAGAAATGGTCTTTGCTTTCCAATCATCAATTTTACCTCGAAGTAAAATACCAACCGAACCGTCTCCTAAATAAAAATAAGGTGTATGTACATAAGCAATCACTCTTTTGTAAGGTAGTTTATATTGATCAATTTCTAGTTTTATATCCTTCATTTGATTAGCGAGATAATCATATCTTTTAAGAAATAAAGGTGTTTCTGTATTGGCTAAATAGAGATAACAACTATCAATTCCTGCTATATAATATCCTGTGGATTCTAAATTGAGTGTAGTTAGTTTTTCTGCTAAATGCGGAATGTATTTACGCGTAAACGCATTGTTATATTGAGATTTTTTTTCTGATAAACCATATAAAATGGTAACACTAATAATCCCGATTAAAATTATAATGACCTGTTGAATGATATAGCTTTTCCATGCTTGAGAGTTGTTTGCTATCTTAATGCCAGTTAAAGCCATTCCTACAAATACGAAATTGAAGATCAAATGTTCCGTCCATCCCAATTTTTCTAAAACACCACCACATGAACAAGGAGTAAATGCTGTGAAATGTAGAATAATGACAATATAGGTGGTGAACATCACCATTAAGAAAAGTGAAATCTGTAAGGCAATTATTCGGAATCGATCAAACATCAAAAGAACCGCTGTTACCAGTTCTATTGTTATAACTCCATACGAAATAGGAATCGCATAGCTTGCTAACAAGGGCGATTGCCCCAATTGCGTTTGAAAAGTCTCAAAATCGATAAGCTTACTGACTGCTGCATAGACAAATAAAACAATAAATAGGTAGCAGATGAGTGTTTGTATAATAGGTATTAATTTTCTCATGTTTTTGTGTTTTACGGTTAACGGTAAAGGGTTAGTGGTTAATGTTATACAAAGTTCAGAGAAGTTATTGAGCAAGTCAATACCTATTTTTAGAAAAAACAGACCAATTTTTGTTAATTCTACTCATTTTTTAAAAATAGAACTCATTTTTTTGAAAAACATCTCATTTTTGATGAGTTTTAGAATTATTCTATATAAGGTAGTCTTATTTTAACCAGATTATTTAAAAACCTTTTCCTCGATACAAAATTCTTTTAGAATTCCACTCAAAATGGGGATTTATTGATGAATTGCTTTAGAAATTATGTTAAGGTTTAGTTGTTTTTAGAATATAACTTTTTTATTGCCAGAAATGTTAGTATGAGATGACGATATTTTACCCAATGAAAGCCAATTTATGAAGTTGCATATTTTTTATTATCTTGCTCTAAAATAATAAAAGTTAAATTATGGCTAGTTCTATCAATTTAAAAATATTCAAAGAATTTATTAAGTCGAGTAATTTTGGAGGTTTCCTTCTTTTTTTATGCGTACTGATTTCTTTAATTATAGCTAATTCATCTTTAAGTGACACATTAAAAAGTGTATTATCTTATGAATTTGGAGTCGAAAATAGTTGGATTCATTTAAAGTATAGTACAAGCATGTGGATTAATGATGGATTAATGGCTATTTTTTTCTTACTTGTAGGTCTAGAAATAAAAAGAGAAATTGTAGAAGGTGAACTATCATCACCTAAAAAAGCTATTCTTCCTATTTTAGCAGCAATGGGTGGTGCGATAGTGCCTGCGTTAATATATATATATTTTAATATAGGTTTGGATACTTCAGGTGGATGGGGAATTCCTATGGCTACAGATATTGCATTTGCATTAGCAGTTATATCATTGTTAGACAAAAGGATTCCGATAAGTTTAAAGATTTTTTTGGCTGCATTAGCTATAGTGGATGATCTGATAGCTATTTTAGTGATAGCTTTATTTTATTCATCAGGTATAGACTTAGTGTATTTAATGTATGCGGGTGTAGGCCTAGGAGTATTAGTGTTAATGAATAGATTAAACGTTGAGAATCCTTATTTATATTTGATTCCAGGAATATTTATATGGTATTTTGTACATCATTCGGGTATACATGCTACAATAGCAGGTGTATTAGTAGCAATGACTTTACCAACAAATAATACTGATCAAGAATCGCCATTAGAACGATTAGAACATGCCTTAGTAAAGCCTGTAAACTTTATTATTATTCCAATTTTTGCATTTGCTAATACTAATATAACTATTTATAACGAGATGCTTGAAGGATTAAGCTCTCCTTTAGGATTAGGTATTTTATTAGGTTTATTAGTTGGTAAACCAATAGGTATTGTATTAAGTTCCATTATTTGCTCAAGATTTGGCATTGGTCAGTTACCAGAAGGGAGTAATTTAAACCATATTTTAGGTGTAGGATTATTAGCTGGTATCGGTTTTACGATGTCTATATTTATATCTAATTTATCATTTAATAGTGAAATATTAATTGATGAAGCTAAATTAGCCGTTTTATTAACATCTTTAATTGCTGGAGTATTAGGCTACTTGATTTTGAGAAAAAGTAGTAAAATAAATTAATAATACTTACTCGAATTTTTAATTCTCGATTATTTGATCAGATAACAAAATGTAGTTATAAATGGAAATAGGCATATGATGAATACGGAGAAGAAGGTTTACTTAGAAAGAAAACAATAACTCGTACATTTCCCAATCAAATCAAGCAAGAAATTGTAAATAAAATATTAAAACTTCGAAAAGAACATAGATTAGGGACTTGGCGAATTAAATTGTATTTAGAACGTTATCATGATATTTTAATATCAGAATCAAGTGTTTATCGTATTCTAAAACGCAATAATGTAGGTCGATTAGACAGAAAGGTAACTAGAAGAGCTATGCATAGTATTCGATATGAAAAAGAAACACCAGGTCATCATGTACAGGATGATGTTAAATTTCTAATTTTTCAAGATGCAAATGGCCATAAAATCAAGCGATTTCAATATACAGAAATTGATGATGCTACACGAATNNTCAATTGATTTCATAAATTATGTTGTAGATAAATTTCCTTTCAGAATTAATACAATTCAAACAGATAACGGACATGAATTTCAATCAAAATTTCATTGGTATGTTTAAGATTTAAGAATGAGACACAGGTTTATAAAAGTAGGAAGACCTTGGTTAAATGGAAAAATTGAACCATCTCATTTAACTGATAAAAAAAGAGTTCTATCAACTTTTAAGCTATACTAATGATCCCGATCTAAATCAAAAATTAGGGGAATGAGAAAAATTTTATAATCTAAATAGACTTGATATTCATTTAAAGTAAAAACACCTTATTAAATACTAAAATCAAAACTAAAATAATTATATTTAATGCCTACGTAGTGATGAAGTACGACAATTAATATCAATAAAATGTCTATGAATAGAATATACAAATTGCTCAATCTACATATTGGAGAAGAAGATAAGAATAAGGTCAAAGAGGATGTACAAAGTAATATCTCATTTAAAGGAGCAAATTTATGGATTTTAGCATGTGCTATTTTGATAGCTTCAATAGGTTTAAATGTTAATTCAACAGCAGTTATTATAGGAGCTATGTTAATTTCACCTTTAATGGGACCAATTGTAGGTTCTGGTTTTGCATTAGCAACTTATGATTTTACCCTATTAAAGCGATCTACTAAGAATTTGTTTATTGCAACATTAGCTGGATTGGTAGTTTCGTGTTTATATTTTTATTTAAGCCCATTTAAAGAAGTAGAGTCAGAAATATTAGCCAGAACATCGCCTACAATTTATGATGTCCTAATTGCTTTTTTTGGAGGTGTCGTAGGAGCTATATCAATAACAAGAATTGAGAAAGGTAACCCAATACCAGGGGTAGCAATAGCTACTGCATTAATGCCACCATTGTGTACAGCAGGTTTTGGTTTAGCAACTCTCAACTTTAAGTTTTTAGCGGGTGCATTATATTTATATAGTATAAATTGTTTTTTTATTGCCTTATCTACATTTTTGGTATTGAAATATTTGAAATATAAGCCAATACAAACCCAAAACCCTGCACTAGACAAAAAAGTACGACTAACTATAACTGTTTTGATGTCTTTATTAATTTTACCTAGTTTCTATCTAGCCTATAATCTATTACAAGAAAAAAGATATACACAAAACGTAAATACATTTATCCAAAAAGAGTTTCAGTTGAAAGGTAAAACTATTATTTATAAAAATGTAAACTTTAGATCAAATCCAAAACGTATTGAACTTGCATTTTTAACAGAGAAATATGATAGTTTACAAATAAAAGAATTTAATAATAAGCTAGCGGATTTTGGTTTAGAGAATACAACTTTAGTTGTTCGACAAAATAATAGTGATTTAAAACAAGAAATATTAAGTGAAATAAATAAAAATCAGCTAAACGTAACAGAAAAAGATTTACAAATACAACAATTAAAAACACAAATAGAACAAAAAAAAATTGGAGATGCTACTACTGAACGTGAAATAAAATCCTTGTTTCCTTCAATACGTTATGTTTATTTTGGGATTATTCAACATTATAGTGATAGTTTAAAAGAAAAACCAATAGTGATATATCATTCAGAACAAGAAATTGATGAAAATCTATTGCATAACTGGTTGAAAATAAAATTAAAGAGTGATAATTTAGCATTGATTAAAGAATAATATTTATTTTTCGATTCTAAAAATCAGATTTAGAAGATGTTACAATATTTTATATAATAAGGTTATTTATAATCTGATAATCCTATTTTGCTGAACGATATAATAATACGAATTCTTAAGTTAAATTTTTTTAATGTTTATTCTTATTTTGAATTACGTCAAAACCTTTTTTCTCGATACAAAATTCTTTCAGAATTCCACTCAAAATGATGGTTGTATAGTTGAAATGAGTAGAATGAATAACGTGATTAAATTAAACTTTATTTGACTTGGTTCAGCAACAATTCGAATGTAGACTGAATAGCTTTAAGTGATTGAAACCTGACGAGCTGTGAACGAAATTGGTAGGTGATGAAGGGGAATGATTGCTAAGGATGTAGATGTTAGATATTCGATATACGATTTGTGAAATGTATTATGTATTATGTAAAATGTATTATGTATTAAGTAGTATGTTTTCAGATTAAGGATGAGGTTTTGAGATATCAATATTGAAAAAAGAATAAAAACGTAAAACTTATTACGTAAACATATCGCTCACTAATCTTTTTTACGCTTGTTTCAATGGATTGAAACTCGTCTGCAAATCGTATGTCGATTTGGAATTTGTTGTTAAAAGGGATTATAATATTGAAAAAGGATGAGAAACCGGCATTAAAACTCTCACGTTAAGAAAATGGTTGAATGGAGCGTTAAAAAGGTTTTAGCCCGTAGGGTTTTTAAAATCTTTAGTGGAATGAGGGCATTTTTAGTAGAGAGGTTTACGGCCAAGTCTTTTTTCGTTAGTTTTTTTGACTGTTCCCCGAAGGGCATATGAATACCAATAATTAAAATAGATATTCAATGAATAAAAAAAGTGACAAAAGATTCTGCACTTCGATTGCCTCAGTGCCCGTATTAAAAGTGACTACGAATTTTAATTAAAAAGAAGGATTATGAAAAACTATATTCATTCATTTTTATTCATTACTTTTTTAATTGTTTTTAAATGAATTCATATGCCCTTCGGGGAAGTCTTGACACAAAAACATTTGAAATTAAAAGGAGAAGCTCCAGTGGAGCTTAGGTATAATGCTTACAAGTCGGTCAATAACGACTACTCGCTAAATTCATTTCTGCTTCTTTTATCGTCAGTCAGAGTGACGTTTGTAAAACGTTGTATCGAAGACTTAGACGATAAATAACAATTACTCGCTAAATGCTTAACTATGTTCATTTTTACCTTGACGCAAAAACGAACCAAAAACGTCAAGACTGCGATTTTCGACGTTCAATTNNCGTCTGCAAATCGTATGTCGGCTTTAAAATTCTTATTTAAAGCAATCTCGACTTTTCAGCAATGACAGTTTATAATTCATTGTTATAAACGAATTTTAGTATAGAAAAAGGATGAAGAAACCGGCATTAAAACTCTCACGTTAAGAAAATGGTTAAATGGAGCGTTAAAAAGGTTTTAGCCCGTAGGGTTTTTAAAATCTTTAGTGGAATGAGAACATTTTTAGTAGAGAGGTTTACGGCCTTGACTTTTTGGTTACTTTTTAGTCAAGTAAAAAGTGACATTAAAGAATTTTTAATCTCAAATGTTATAAAAAGTGGATTTGAATATTGAAAAAGGATGAAAACGTAAAACGTTAAACGTAAAACTTATTACGTAAACATATCGCTCACTACGCCGAATTGAAACTCTACTTTTCAGCAATGACGGTTTATAAATTCTTTGTTAAAAAAGGATTTGAATATTAATAAGAATAAAAATAAAAACGTAGAACTTAATACGTGTCACGTAAAACTAAAAAAAATACGTAAAACGTTAAGCGTAAAACTTATACCAAGACCGTTAACCTATAAACTCATCGAACATCGAGAAGACCGTGAGATGTGACTGTACTTCGATAGTTTAGACAATTAATCGAGGGATTTCTTTTAAAGGAATTTGGTGTTTCGCAAATGTACGTTTTAAGGTAGTATAAGTGGAGAAACCACTTTGAATGGTAATGTCTTTGAATGGAGCATTGGTAAACATGATCAATTCTAAGGCTTTCAACATTTTTAATTTTTGTTCGTATTCCGAAAAGGAGCAGTTGAAATAGTAGTTGAATCCTTTCTGAATTTCATAGTAAGTAAATTCCGTATCTGCTGCAAAAGCATAAAGTGTTTGGTTCTTTTGCAGACATTCTTTGTAAATTAACTTGAGTTTTTGAATGGGAATATGATAAAATTTTTTCCAGTTTCCTTTCAATTCTTGGCTTTTGACTTGGATCGAAACACAATAATACGCAAATTGATTTTGTTTGTGACGGTGAACAAAACCAGCGAGATGGTGGTAGCCGTGTGATAAACCTGAAATATCAATAAGAAAAGGAAAATATTGGTTTTGATTATAAGTGATTTGTGTGTTGTTTTTTAAAAGTTTGTAAAGTGCTTCTATGTCAACATTAAAATCTATTGATAAGGTTGGGGGAGGTGGACATTCGCAGATATCGTTGAAGTAAAAAATTAATTGCGGAATAAACAACAGTTGCGATTGATAATCTTGTATCGCAAACAAATTGATTTTTTGAATAAAGCCAAATGCATATTCAATCATTTGCATATACTGTTTGTTTAGGATATCTTGTTTTGCCTCGACTTGTGGTTCATTTTTCTTGATTACATCTCCATATCGATGAATAAAAAAGTTCAGGTACTTGATATATTCTTCATATACTTCAATTTTCATACGCTTAAAAATTAAAATTGAAAATGGTTGTAGTAAAGATGTATTTGTCTAATATACAATAAATTATAATATAAACAAAAATCCCCTCCAAAAGTAGAGGGGAAATAGTTAAAGTACAGTGACTTGACCTAAGTAAACAGATGGTGCAGCGTCTTGTTTTATGACAGATAAAAAACTCATCCAAACATGTACATCTGTTCCTTGATATTTGGGTAGAAATTGGAGTACATATGATTCTTCGGAGCGTTTTACCGTTGTTTGTACAACCGTTGATTGTGCTTTTGTATTCCCATCTTCTACATACAATATAACCAAGGTGTCATTTTGATCCACAAGTTCTGTTGCATTATTGGTCCATGTAATCGTTACCGATAGTGGATCGTCTGCAATAACATTTACAGGTTGTGGTTCGAGTAAATTACCTTTTGTGAATTGAATAGCATCATAATCAATAGAAAAGGTTAACGTATCCATATTACAAGGCATAGATTGTAATAAATTTGCCATAGCTTGGTTGTAAGGTGATTTTAAACCAGCTCTTTTTCCGTAATAGGTTTTAGCCAATGCTTTATACCCTTGTATAAACTGCACAGCAAAATTGAATCTGTCTTTTATGACTTGTTGTTTTGGTGTTGGTATACGGTTTGATTTTCGTGGTCGTATACGAGAAATTTCATTTCCTTCGATATTCGAAACAACAATTCGTCCTGTACGTCCTCGCGTACCCGACAAAAGAGAATCTGTAATTTTTCCCATTTTTAATAGATTTTAAATTAAACTTTATTTGATTTGGTTCAGCAACAATTCGAATGTAGACTGAATAGCTTTAAGTGATTGAAACCTGACGAGCCGTGAACGAAATTGGTAGGTGATGAAGGGGAATGATTGGTATGAATGTAGATGTTAGATGTACAATGTATTATGTATTATGTAAAAAGTAGTTGTTAGATATGAGATATGAGATTTGAGAAGTGAGATTTTAGAGTTGTACAATGTATTAAGTACAAAGTAGATGTTAGATGTTAGTATTGAGAGGGTTGTTGTACAATGTATTATGTATTTGAGGTTAAGAATGTGGTTCTGAACATAATTACGAGAATAAGAAGATAATTAGTAGTTCATTATTTTATTACGTTCATTTTTATTCATGAGTTATTATTGTTTTCAAATGAATTCATATGCCCTTCGGGGAAGTCTTGATGAAAAAACATTTGAAATTAAAAATTTGAAATTAAAAGGAGAAGCTCCAGTGGAGCTTAGGTATAAATTGTTACAAGTTGATTAATGATTATATGTTCATTTTTACCTTGACACAAAAACGAACCAAAAAAGTCAAGACTGCGATTTTCGACGTTCAATTACCATCTCACGCACTAAAAAGATTAAATGATTCGCTACCGCTCACTAATCTTTTTTACGTTTGTTTCAATGGATTGAAACTCGTCTGCAAATCGTATGTCGACTCTAAAATTCTTATTTAAAGCAATCTCGACTCTTCAACAATGACGGTTTTTAATTCCTTATTAAAGGTGAATTTGAATATTGAAAAAGGATTAGAAAAATGTCATATGATTTGGAGGCGAGTGTCAAAAAGTTGAAAGTCATGGTTAAAATGTTTTACTGTTTGCGTAGCAAATGATTTAAAACATTCAATGGCTGAAACTTATTTTGACCGTCGAAAATCAAAGACAAGTCTTTTTTCGTTAGTTTTTTTGACTATTCCCCGAAGGGCATATGAATACCGATAATTAAAATAGATAAGCGATGAATAAAAAAGTGATAGAAAGTACTTTATGTTCATTTTTTCCTTGATGAAAAAACGAACCAAAAAAATCAAGTCCGTGCTTACAAGTCGGTCAATAACGGCTATTCGCTAAATGCTTTAAATCATTCACATAAAAATGTGAACAGTAAATCATTTTTAACGCTCACTACGCCGAATTGACGCTCGACTTTTCAGCAATGACGATTTATAAATTCATTGTTGAAAGTGGATTTGAATATTGAAAAAGGATGAAGAAAATGGCATTAAAACTCTCACGTTAAAAAAATGTTTGAGTGCAACGTTAAAAAGGTTTTAGCCCGTAGGGTTTTTAAAATCTTTAGTGAAATGAGAACATTTTTAGTAGAGAGGTTTACGGCCAAGTCTTTTTTCGTTAGTTTTTTTGACTAAAAAAAGTGACAAAAGATTCTGCACTTCGAGTGCCTCAGTGCCCGTGTTTAGAATGACATAAAAAACCCTTTATCTAAAAAAGACAAAGGGATTTATTTGAATGATATCAATAACTAATGAATAAAATAGAAAATTATTCTTTTAAATTGATTTCAACTCGTCTATTTTTCTGACGATTGTTATTATTTGTATTGGGGTAAAGCGGAGTTGTTTTACCCTTCGAAATGATTTCAATCTTTTCAGTTGGAATACCTTTATTAATTAGGTAATCAGAAACAGCTTGCGCACGTTGCATACCAACTTGTAGATTTCTATTTTCTGTACCTATATCACATGTATGTCCAGTTATTTGAATAGATTTCCAATCATGTTTTTTTAGTAAGTCAGCAATTCTACTCAATTGCTCTTGTTGATTTACAGAAACAGTTGTAAGACCTAAATGATCAAAAATTATTGGCTTTTCTATTTCTTTTTTGTCACTATCTGATAAAGGTTTTAACTCTGGTATTTCTTGTTTTATCGGTTCTTTTATCGGTTCGACTACTGAAGGTAAAACTTCTTCTTCCAAACTAGCTTCTTCTATTTGAGGTGGCAAAAGTAATTGTGTTTTAGATTTTCCAATACCTAATCTTATTTGTATACCATATGCCAATAGTTTCGATTGATCAATCATGTTTGATGATCCTAACACACCATTTGCCAGTTGAGTCATCTTTTCTGCTTCGTAGTTTACCAGTGGACTATTGACTGCAACTTGCTTAACCATATCATTCAATCCATAATCGAGATAAACTCCTGTATAAACTCTAACTTTGTCCGACAATTTGAAACTAACACCTGTTTCTGCGCTCAAAGTAAAACCTGTCTTTAGCTTTGTTGAGTTTTCAGCTTTCCAATCATTTAATGTTCCAAAACCATGTTGTGGTAAGTTTGTTAATTCTACATTAAGGTCTTCGTAATAGCCACTTGTTTTAATCTCATTTACGTTAATTGTAGATTTTTGACTAAATGGAAATACTACTTTTCCTCCTGCATTGATATAAAATTGTGTTGTTCCTTTGGTATGGTATTGAACCATTAATGGGATAGTTACGCCATAAAATCGACTTTTTTCTTGATAACCTTTTGTTTGTACGCGATATTCGAAAGCATCACCGTCGCTATCGACTTGATACGTACTGTTTATTTCATCATTTAAACGAGTTGTATTGCGAAAGAGCGAAAATTCTGCTCCTGTTATCAGGCTCCAATTTGGGTTGATAAAGTAGGTGTAACCAACACCTACTTTTCCACTTGTTTTTAACGTTGTTTTTAACGTTGTTTTTCCATTATAAACATTATAATTTAAACCTTGAGGTCCTCCATTCAACGTAATACTCCATTCTTGTGCTTGTCCGATATTTCCTATTAGAGCTATAGCAATGCTTAATATAAATTGTTTTTTCTTCATCGTTTTGAGGTTCAAAAGTTAATTCACTAATAATTTTACAGATTCACGTTTACCATTTTCTAAGAATAAATAAATGATATAAACTCCTGGAACCATAGGAACTTGAGTTACCACTTCTGGTGAAACTTGATTGATCTCTTTGTTCAATTTACCTGTGATATCTGTTATCATAATTTTGGCACCTTTCAATTCTTCAGATGGATAATCTGCTTTAATGGTAAATGTTGTTCCTTGTCGCGCAGGATTTGGAACTACTTTTACACCTCCTTTGTGTTGACTTGCAACAATAACCAATGGGCATGTTTCCGTAGTGTTTCCATCTTTGTCTTTCACGACTACCATGTAACTACCATTAAGCGGAGTCGGAGATGTATAATATTGTCCTTGAGCACCTACAATTGCTTGTCCATCTTTGTACCATTGCCAGCTCACAAAATCATCTGATGAATTATCGAAAATTAAGACATCCTCCCATTTTTTCTTGACTTTTCCAATTAATCTCATGTTCACTTGTTTTATGACATGAGTTGCAGGTAAATAATTGTTATTTCCATCTTGCTGTGCTGTAATATCTACAGAACCTTGTTTATTGAATGTCAAACTATTTCCAATAACAGTTGCAATAGTTGAATTGGATGATGTATAATAAACTGGTAAATCACTTGATGCCGTTGCATTCAATACCAATGTATTTTCACCATCACAACCAATTGTTAAGTCTTGTGTCCATGTGATTACTTGTGTTGCTTTATTAATCGTTAAATCAGCAGTTAGCGTTTGATCTTGATAGTTATTACCACCAGTAATATTCGCAGTAACGGTATATGTACCTGCTTGCGACTGATTATTGTTTACATAACTAACCCCAACATCTTTTGGTAAAGTACCTGTAATAGCTAATGATTTATTTGTACCATCGTATGTAAAACTATTGTCATTAAATGTAATACCTACTAAACTAGCTTTAGTAATCGCTAAGTCTGCTTTTTGATATGTAAAGTTATAGTTTGGTGAAGCAGCTAATGTTCCTTGATTGATTGTATAG
>NZ_DJDM01000051.1:0-214 GCF_002431085.1 Empedobacter sp. UBA5924 | reverse complement strand
ACTAGCTTTAGTAATCGCAAAATCTGCTTTCTGATACGTAAGGTTATAGTTTGGTGAAGCAGCTAATGTTCCTTGAGTTATTGGATAATTTCCGACGTTTTCTCCTGCATCACGTGCTAAGCTTCCTGTTAATTGATCTGTTCCAATTAATTTTCCAGCTGTAATTTGATATGTTAATGCCGGATCTGTACTTCCATACACTTTTGATTTTGAA
>NZ_DJDM01000034.1:0-78817 GCF_002431085.1 Empedobacter sp. UBA5924 | reverse complement strand
TTTGCAAATTTTCGAGCGTTTAATTCTTGCTATTTTACACACCTCCAATGGTATACTATCAAGTTAAATTAATTTACTTATTTTCAATCAAATGCATAACAGTTATAATACGATCTTTGAGTTTAATAATAATTTACAATTTTTAAAATATGTAGCTTTATTTATACTGGAAAATTCAGGGAGATATCCAACCCTCTCAATACTCATATCTAGAAACATAATGTTTACATTTCGATACACGAACACCGAACAAACCATACGGAACGGATATACAATGGATACAGAATGGATACAGCGCGGATACACAACCGATACAGAAAAGTGTCATTTTCGATATACACCGATACAGGAATTTAACACTTTTTAACACACTATTTCTCTAAGCAAAATATAAACATAGGTTTTTTTAACCGTTTTTCACTTTAAATAATTTGAGTTTTTAGATTATTAATATTTCGATTTAAGTGTATTTTAATAATGTACTGATTCAATGTTTGTGCAGTAATTTTAGCTAGAATTCTGGTTTTAAACCCCTCAAAAGTCTTTGCATAATTGCGTCTAATCATAAATTGTTCGTATAGTAGAGAAAATAAAGTTTCAATTCTTTTTGAATGTATAAAACTGAGGTTTGTAATCTTTTTGATTCGATCTTTTCAGTGTTTCTAATCGATATTAACTTCATTAAATAAATCAATATGTTTCAAAAATGAATACATGAACAGATGCTGGACTAATGTTAAAACTCAGGAAAACACCACTTAAAGAACAAACAGCATGAAGTTTATAACCATAAAAAGACATTTACTGAGAAGCACAAAAACCTCTGTTTTGTGCATTATACTAGTGTTCCTTGTAAATTTTGAGCTATTTATACTTGCTATTTTACAAAACTGAAACGGCATACTATCAATGATTAAAACAATTTTCAAATTCATTAAATTCTTTCGCTAATTTGAGGCGAATACTATTAATTTGATATGATAATCTACATTTTCTTCGATTGTAAATACTTCGCTCAATTTTACAACTTACGCTTTAGGAATATTCCGAAATGAATTATTTTCACTATCAATACCCATAAATTCAGTAGTTAAGAAAAGACTTATGAGTTTTAAATCAAATGTTTAGGTCTTCTACATTGATAAATTAAAAGTTTATCTTAGGATATTTTTCATAGAATTTCCAATATTCTTTTATAATTTGCAAGTAAGTTATTCATTGTGAGTTTTTTATTGTAAAAACAATTTACAAATTTTCAATCAAATGAACAACTTTATTATTTAATAATCAAAATGCAGAACAGGCTAAAAATATAAACTTTTAATAAAATCTCTAGAATAATTTTGAGGATGAGGAATTTTCAAATAATTGCAATTAACTAAAACTTTATTATAGAATAATATATCAATATCTATTAAACGATCAACGTAACTCTCATTTTCTTTGGGTTTAAAATAGATTCTTCCCATTTTTTGTTCAATATCTTTAATTTTTTTCAAAATCTTAAATGGAGAATAACTTGTATTAATTTCTATTTTTTGATTTAAGAATAAATTAGGTGTAGTAAATCCTTCAGCCTTATTTTCAAGAATATTAGATTCTTTTTTTATTTTGCCTACCTCTTTGTTTATAAGGTTTTTAGCTGTTTCTAAATTATTTTTTTTGTCACCTAAGTTTGTACCAAGTAACAAAATGACTATATTTTGCGACATATAGAGCAAAAGTAATAATAAATTAAAAATGAAAAACTTTTTCGGGAGAGTATTCTCAACAATCATAGGAAATCTATTAACGATTAGTGTATTTGTCATACTACTTTTCGTGTTGATATTTGTTTCAGCATTATCTGCTCCAACAAAAAGTGTGAAAGATGGTTCTGTTTTAGAAATTTCGTTGGAAGATCCAATTATGGAAAGTGATATGGATCGTTCCGTTTCTATTTTTGATATGTCAGAAAGTCCAAATGTTTTTTTACAAGATATTATTCATTCAATTGAAGAAGCGAAGAATGATGATAAAATAAAAGGAATTAGTCTGAAATTGGATAAATTTTCTGGTGGAGCTACGCAAGCGACTGATATTCGTAATGCGTTAGAAGATTTTAAAAAATCTGGAAAATTTGTGTATTCATATTCTAATTCAGGAAGTCAGTTGTCATATTATATAAGTAGTGTATCTGATAAAATTTATCAAAATCCTTTGGGTGGAACTTTATTACAAGGTTTGAGTTCTAATATTATGTTCTTCAAAAATGTAGGAGATAAATATGGTGTAGATTTTCAGGTGATTCGTCACGGACAATTTAAGAGTGCTGTAGAGCCTTATATGAGAACAAATATGTCTGATGAGAATCGTTTGCAATTATCGGAATTATTGAATGATGTTTGGGGTAATGTTTCAACTTCGATTACAAAATCACGTAAAATTTCTCCTGAACAATTTACAACAGTAACAGATAGTTTGTATGCTTTCATTCCAGAAACAGGAAAAGAAAACAAGATTTATGATGTATTGGCTCAAGAAAATGAATATCAAAAAATGTTATTCTCAAAACTTGGTTTGAAAGAAGAAAAATCAAAAACTGATTTTGAAGTTCTTGATAAACATACTATAAAAATGGAAGATTATTTTGAGACCTTATCAAATAAATCTGAAAAAGATAAAATTGCAGTTTTGTATGCTTCAGGAACAATTACTGAAGGAGATGGTTTTGATGGTATTCAATCAAAAACTTATGTAGATGCGATTCGCAAAATCAGTCAAAATGATAAAATCAAAGCTTTAGTTTTACGTGTAAATTCTCCTGGAGGTAGCGCAAATGCTTCAGAAGAAATTTTATATGAATTGATGCAATTGAAAACGAAAATGCCAATTGTTGTGTCTTTTGGAGATGTTGCGGCGTCTGGTGGATATTATATCGCGCAAGCTTCTGACAAAATTTATGCGCAACCAAATACAATAACTGGGTCTATTGGTGTTTTTGGAATGATACCAAATGCGCAAAAATTATTCAATAATTTCGGATTAGATTTTGATGAAGTAAAAACGAATGCAAATGCAGATCAGTTAAAGTCTTTGACGACACCATTATCACCAACAGCAAAAAATACGATGCAAAAATCAATTGTATTGATTTATGGAAAATTCGTAAATCACGTTGCTACAAATAGAAAATTAACATACGAGCAAGTTGATAAAATAGGTGAAGGACGTGTTTGGTCTGGAACTCGTGCAAAACAAATTGGTTTGGTAGATGATTTCGGAAGTTTAGATACAGCAATAAAAGAAGCAGCTAAATTGGCTAAAATCGAAAAATATTCGACAGAGAATTACCCAAAACGAAAAGATTCTTTCGAAGAATTTATGGATAATCTTCAAGGAAAAAATACCGAAGCAGCAATTGCAAAAGAATTAGGGTCGGACGGAATCCGAATTTATAAAGAAATAAAGATGATGAATGAACAAAAAGGTATTCAAGTTAGGCTACCTTACGATATTCAAATTCAATAAAAATCATAAAAAAGGGTTAAAATATTTTTAACCCTTTTTTATTGTTAAAATCTTACTATTTTAGTAAAAATATTTAGATGATTAAAAAATTAAATTCTCTTTTATAATCATCTAAATTTATTATACTTTTGTACATTCATTTTTAATAATACTGAGACATAATCAACGATGGGATTATTTGATTTTTTCACGCAAGAAATTGCGATTGACCTGGGGACTGCTAACACTTTAATTATTCATAATAATAAAGTTGTAGTAGATAGTCCATCTATCGTCGCTATACATAGAAGAACAAATAAAGTTATTGCTGTTGGAGAACAAGCAAAACACATGCAAGGTAAAACGCATGATGATATAAAAACAATTCGTCCTTTAAAAGACGGAGTAATTGCAGATTTTGAAGCTTCAGAATTCATGTTGACAGAGTTCATCAAGAAAATTCCTGGAATTCAAGGGAAGTTATTTTCACCTTCATTACGAATGGTGATTTGTATTCCTTCTGGAATTACAGAAGTTGAGAAACGTGCTGTAAAAGATTCTTGTGCACGCGTTAACGCAAAAGATGTTCGTCTTATTTACGAACCAATGGCTGCTGCGATAGGTGTTGGAATTGATATCACTCAACCTAAAGGTAACATGATTATTGATATAGGTGGTGGTACTACAGAAATTGCCGTTGTTGCATTAGGTGGTATTGTTTGTGACAAATCTGTGAAAATTGCAGGTGATGTTTTTACAAATGATATTGCATATTACTTAAGAACCCATCATAATTTATATATCGGAGAAAGAACTGCTGAACGTGTTAAAATTGAAGTTGGAGCTGCTGTAGAAGAACTAGAGCATGCACCAGAGGATATGCCAGTACAAGGACGTGATTTGATTACAGGAAAACCAAAAGAAATTACTGTAAATTACCGCGAAATTGCACGTGCATTAGACAAATCAATTTTACGCATTGAAGATGGTGTAATGGAAACGTTATCTCAAACTCCTCCAGAATTAGCTGCTGATATTTACAACACTGGTATCTATATGGCTGGTGGTGGAGCTATGTTGAGAGGTTTAGATCAACGTATTTCTAAAAAAACAGGTTTACCAGTTTTCTTGGCTGATGATCCTTTACGTGCTGTTGTTCGTGGAACTGGTATTGCACTTAAAAATATTGATAAATTCACTTTCTTAATGAAATAGAAGAGTAAAGAGCAATGCAATATATTCTGAATGCGATTAGAAGAAATGGAATGCTATTAATTTTTGTCTTTTTAGAGTTAATTGCGTTGTTTCTTGTCTTTAAGAAAAATATTTATCACGAAACTATTCTTGCCTCTGCAAGCACATCGTTTACAGGTTATGTGGATGATAAAATTGCAAAGGTGACAAACTTTATTCATTTACCGAGTACCAATAAAGATTTGATGGACGAAAATGCCTTTTTGCGTGAGCAATTGGTGCATTTAGGTATTAAAGATGCGAAAACTAAAAAGTTTTACAAATCGGATACCTTAGGTTATCATCAAACGTATTCTTTTGTACCTGCAGAGATTGTAAATAACTCGATTATCAAAACGCAAAACCTTTTGATGATTGATAAAGGAACAAATGATGGAATAGAAAAAGGTGACGGAATCATTACAAATAATGGTGTAATTGGTATTGTAACTTTTGCTGGGAAAAATTATTCTCGTGCAATTTCGTTGTTAAACAAGGATATCAATATCAATGCACGTATCAAAGGAAATCAATATTTTGGGACAGTGAAATGGGATGGAAAAGATCCTCGTTATGTTCAGTTATATGAAATTCCGAAATACATCGAAGTGAAAAAAGGAGATATTATCGAAACAGATGGTAAATCACCAGTTTTCCCAGAAGGAATTATTATAGGTAAAGTTGTAAGTAAAGGAATTGATGAAACGGGAGAAATGAAAGTTCAAGTAAGATTGAAACAAGATTTCGCCAATTTAGCTCAAGCTTATGTGGTCACAAACCTTAATAAAGTTGAAATTCAACAAGTAGAAAAATCAGATACAATAACAAGTCCACAGAATGTTCAATAAAGATTTTTTAATCAATATTATCAAGATTATCGTTTTAGCTTTGTTACAAGTTTTTGTGTTCAATCACATCAACTTTTTAGGAAGTTATCAACCATATATCTATATTGTATTTGTATTATTTTATCCGCCTTATCAAAATAAATATGCCTTACTAATCTTATCATTTATGTTAGGATTAATGATAGATATTTTCGAATACACAGGAGGAATTCATGCTTTTGCATTAACACTTATCGCATTTCTTAGAAATCCAATCATCAAACTTTTGGCAGGAAAACAAGATTACGAAATGGAATTTTTCTCTTTCAATTCGTTCAGTTTTGCGCAATGGTTGTTTTATTTGATTATTCTAATTCTTGCACATCATATTATTTTATTACTTCTTGAGAATTTTAAACCATCAGGAATTGGATCTTTGATGCTAAAAGCATTAATCAATTCGGGAATAACTTTTGTGTTTGTCTTTATTTATAAAATTTTATTTAAAAATAAAGTTGGAGTATGAAAAAGTTGATGGTTGTTTATGCACTCATCCTGTTTATAGTGTTTCTATTTATAGGACGTTTGGCGTATTTGCAATTATTTACAGATCGTTATACGTTAAATGCATTTAATACTTCGATCAAACAAGAAATTATTTATCCTAATCGTGGTGATATTCTTGATCGAAACGGAAAATTGTTGGTGAGTAACACATATTCGTACGAATTAGACGTTATTCCAGGGAAATTAATTGACAGTTATGGAGAATATATGAATGGTTTTGATAAACCTAAATTCTCTAAAATGATTGGAATTTCTACACAACAATTTGATTCTATTTTAGATAAAATTGTTACCGCAAAAGATTATAAAAAATTATCGCCTTATCCATTCTTAAAAAATATTTCGCGAGAGAATTTTGCTCGTATGCAAGAACAATTGTACTTGTATCCTGCATTTAGCATTATCAAACGTCCCGAGCGTAAATATATGGTAAATTCTGCCGGAAATATACTGGGCTATATAAACGAAGCCAATCAATCTTATATCAAAACAGATTCTACCTATTATCAACCTGGAGATTTGGTTGGTATTGCTGGTGTTGAGAAATCGTATGAAAAAGATTTGCGAGGAATAAAAGGTGTAAAAAACTGGATTGTAGACCGAACAATGAATGTTGTTGGTCCATATAAAAACGGAGATTATGATCGACCTGTAAAAAGTGGGAAAACAGTTCATTTGACAATTGATTATCGTTTGCAAGAATTGGCAGAACAAATGCTTCAAAATAAACGTGGGGCAATTGTCGCACTTGATCCTAATAATGGTGAAATTTTGGCTTTAGCATCCGCACCTACAATTAATCCAAACGATTATTTGAATACAAAGTTGAGAAGTGCATTAATCAACGATTCTATTGCTCGTCCAACTTATGATAGAGCTTTACAAGGAACTTATCCTCCTGGTTCTACATTCAAAATGGTAACGGCTTTGGCTGGTTTACAAATGGGAACGATGACAGAAAAAACAACATATGTTTGTAAACATGGTTTCCGTTATGGACGTATGCATATTGGTTGTCACTGTGGAATGTATTATACGCCGCAAGGTTTAGAACATGCAATTGGAAAATCATGTAATAATTATTTTTCTGAAGCTTATCGTGATATTGTTCGTAAAGATCCAAATGATTATAGTGTCGGAATTAACGAATGGGCTTCCATTTTGAATAGTTTCGGATTAGGAAAATTTATGGGAACAGATTTACCGGTTGGTAGCAAAGGTCTTATTCCGACAGCTGAGTTTTACGACAATCGCTTTGGAGAAGGTGTTTGGAATCCTTACCGTATTATTTTCAATGGTATGGGACAAGGAGATATTAATACAACTCCGCTGCAAATGGCAAATTATACAGCAATTATTGCCAACAAAGGATTTTTCTATACACCGCATATTGTACATAGTATTGATGGAAAACCATTGACGGATTCTACTTATATGGTGAAAAAAAATACATTGGTTGATCCAAAACATTTTGACATCATTCAACGCGGAATGCGTAATGTATTTACAATGGGTACAGCTCGTAGTTTTGATACAAGTTCTTTTGTACAATTTGGTAAAACTGGAACTTCTCAGAACTCTCATGGACAAGATCACTCATTATTTGTATTGTTTGCTCCAGCAGATAAACCAAAAATTGCGATTGCTGCAATTGTAGAAAATGGTTCTTGGGGTACAACTTATGCTGGACCAATGGCGAGTTTGATCGCAGAATTATACGTAACGGATACAATAAAACGACCTGCGTTAGTGCAACGTATGAAAAATGGTAATCTACAAGGCGAATATCGTCGTCAATGGATAGATTATCTAAAAAGAAAAGGATTATACGTAGAACCTGTAAAAAAGGATTCTATCGGAAATAAAATAGATAGTTTAAAATTTAAAAAAGATTCAACAAAACTAAAACATGAGCCAAAGCAGATTACTAAAAGGAATTGATTGGATTGTACTGATCCTAGGGTTTCTGATAGTAACTTTCGGGATTATGAATGTGTATAGTGTCAATCCAGATTTAGGTGTAAAACAGCTAATTTGGTTTGGACTTGGAATGGTGATGATATTGATTTTGATAATTGCGAGCGGAAACAACCGTAATTTTTTCGAAATTTATAGTCCTGTTTTTTATATCATTTCCCTCGTTTTGCTCGTCGGAGTTTTGATTGTTGGAAAGGAAATTAATGGAGCAAAAGCGTGGTATCGTTTTGGACCTCTGAGTTTGCAACCAGCCGAATTTGCGAAGATTGGTACAGCTTTGTTGATTGCTAATTTTATCAATCATTCAAACGCAAATCTAAAAGACTTAGGTTTTATAGGAAAAATATTGTTGATTATCGCAATACCAGTAGTTTTAATTCTTTTACAACCCGATTTAGGTTCAGTAATTATTTTCTGTTCATTAAGTATTGCCTTGTACAGAGAAGGACTTAATCCATGGATAATTTTAGCACCAATCATATTATTAATCATTTTCTTGATTTCGATTGTACAAATTCCTTTTTACGTTTTATTAGTTTTTGGATTTATAATTCTTACAATAGCTTTATTAATTTTAGCTTTCAATTATAATCAGAATGTAGTTGATGCGATGCATGGTGTTTTAATCGGCTTATCAATTTTCTTTTTATTATTGATTGGAATTTGTTATTTGGTTGAAGATTTATCTGAAGAAACACGCGAATCTTTCGGACATTTATTTCCAATGCGTTCCTTATTTTTCTCAGAACCAATATTTTTTAATACAACTTTCTTTGGATTGATAGGATTCTTTATATCAATTATTCCAGTTTTAATTTTAAAATTAACCGAACAAAAAGAAATTAATGATTCACCATTCAAAACACAATCTGGATTAGCTGCAAATGTTCTGAATTTTAGTATTATTGCGTCTATTGTGTTGTTATTATTTGCAAGCACGGTTAGTTTTATTTCTCCGATCATTTTTGAGAAATTACCCAAACACCAAAAAGAGCGTGTGATGGTTTTGTACGAAGGAGAAGCAAAGTATCGTGATACTTCGGGATATAATTTATTGTATGCAAAAACAGCGATTGGTTCGGGCGAATTATATGGAAAAGGTTACAATCAAGGAACTATTAAAAAAGGAAGGTTTGTACCAGAACAACAAACCGATTACATTTTTACAACAGTAGGAGAAGAGTGGGGATTCATTGGTAGTACAGCCTTGGTGATTGTTTATGCAGTTTTCGTAGGGCGATTATTTTTCTTAGCCGAAATCCAAAAAAATAGATTTGCACGATTTTATGGATATGCAGTCGCCTCTATTTTATTTTTCCACTTTTTTATCAATATCGCAATGGTGATTGGGCTTTTCCCAACGGTTGGTATTCCGTTACCATTTTTCAGCTACGGAGGAAGTTCGTTATGGGGATTCACTATTCTGATCGGAATTTTCCTAATCATTCATTACAAGAACAGTCAAGGATTTATTTAGAATAATAATTCAATAGAATAAAAAAGCTACATTGATTTTCAATGTAGCTTTTTCGTTATTATTTCGATACTTCTAACTCAGAAATATGATGAACTTTCTTAATTAATTTATTGTCTTTATCAACCAAAATTAGAGTAGGAGTAGATTCTATTCCATATTCTGCCGCGATTGGCGAATCCCATCTCAAAAGATCAGTATAATTGTACCAAGGTAATTCTTTCGTAGCATTGTTAAACGCTGTTTGATCATAGTCTAAAGAAATAGCAACAATTTCTCCACCTTTTGATTTGAAGTTCTTGTAAAACTCTTTAATGTGCGGGATTTCTTGTTGACAAGCAGGACACCAAGAAGCCCAGAAAACAATTAATTTTTGATCTTCTTTGATATCATATAATGATTTTTTCCCATTAACAGGTTGAGGAAAAGTGATATTAGGAACTTTACTTCCCACTTGCATAGAAGCGCTTTTTTCCACTTTCTTTTTCAATTGATCTGTTACATTAGAAGTCAAACTTTTTACTTTATCTACATATTTTTTATGAAAATTTGCATATTCTTTTTCAGGAACAAAGTTTAAGATAGTTGTCAATACATTTTGACCTCTTGTCGTTTTGATATCTGTTTTAGCCAAAATTTCGTCTGTAGCAGCAATTAAATTCCCTTCTACATCTTGATTGTTTGCAGCAGCTAATTTTCCATTAATATAAGCAAAAACTAAATCATTAAACATTCCAGATTGCTCCAATCGTATATCATCTTTTACAAAATGATTCACAATTTCATTTAGCGTTTCAGCATCTTTATTTGTTTGAGCTTTTTGTTTCAAATCATTCAACTCATTAATATAGGTAATTAATGGCGAAAAATTTTCGTTACGTTTCAACTCTTTTATACGCTTATCTTCTTTTACCATTGCTGTATAAAATTCATCAGTTGGTTTATACATTTGCATTAAATAAGGAAAAACCTGGTTCTGAATTTCATTTAATGGTTGAAGTGCTAAAACTTTATTGTATTCCTTTTGTGTATTTCCCTCAAAAATTTCAAGTTTAGTAGATATTTCTTGCCCACTAACCGTTTTGAATTTTAGATTTTTGTTATCAGTTAATAACGAAAGATTTTCACCTGTTGGCAAATCAATACGTACAAAACCATTGTATTCTTTTGGAACTTTTACAGAAAAATTTCCGTTGTTATCAGTAATCGCATTGTTGATTAATTTCATTTCGGCATTGTCGAAAATTTTAACCAAAACAGGTTTATTTGCATAATTTTCTATTTGCCCAGAAACATTAAACTGCCCAAAGACAGAACTTCCTAAAACAACAAGCGGCAGTATAAATTTATTTTTCATAGTTTGTTTGATATAAAAAAACCTCAATCTATTGATTGAGGTTTAAAAGTATGAATTTATTTTTTAATTATTAGTCTTTGTTCATATGAATCTATTCCTGCAATTGTTACAGCTGTAACAATTAAAAAAGGTGCATAATCATGAATAGATACTTTTCTAATACCATCCCTATTTCCTGTATTATCTCCGTTCATATTACAATTTTTCCAATCTGAATAAAGGATTTGTAGGTTGGGCGTTAACAGATACATTAATAATGAAAACAAATAAAAAAAACAAGTTAATTTTCAATAATTTTTTCATAGCTAGTTTTATTTGTTAATGGTTTTCTTCGTTAAAGTTTCACCACCTTAATATACAATCTTAACCAAATATAAGGTTGGAATATTATTAATATTTAAATTATAATCTGTATTTGTAGAAATATTGTTTTATAAAATATTTGACGTCCAATTAAATTAAAAATTGAAATATTAGCGGTTGTATTACTTTGCTCAAATTTAACAAAATGACCTCCATTATTTCAATATAAATAGTAGCTTATTTAAATCATTTATATCTAGTGTTTTTGGTGATTGATTCCAATAGAATTCTAAGCGATTATTAATTTTATCGTCAGCTATTTTTTATATATTTATATTGTGTAGAATCACTATAGACCTAAGCAAGTGTGACTAAAGCAAGTAGATTCTTTTTCATAAATTATGTTATTTTTGGTAGGTTTCTATTAAATTAAATAATAATTTTATTACAAATATAAAAATATTTATTAATAAGTTACTATTCAACAGATTATATTATAACTTTTTCTGGTAAATCTTTAATGTTATACATTAAATCAGTAAAGATTTCTTCCGTAACTGCTCGTAATCCTCGAGCTCCTAAACCCAGTTCATTGGCACGGTCTACAATTCTATTTAGGGTTTCGTCCGTCACTACAAGCTCTTTTCCGTCTAGGGCAAAAAGTTTTGTATATTGTTTCATTAGAGAGTTTTTTGGTTCTGTCAAAATAGCTCTCATCGCTTCTTTATCTAATGCTTTAAGATACGTAATAATTGGTAAACGTCCAATTAATTCTGGAATGATACCAAAGTTTTTCAAATCTTGTGCATTTACTTCATCCAAAAGATTTTCGATTTCTTTGTGATCCTCATTCTTGAAACCAATTACGTGTTTCTTCAAACGATCTGCAATGTGTTTTTCTATTCCAGAAAAAGCTCCACCAGCCACAAATAAAATATCTTTTGTATTAACTTCTATAAATTTTTGATCAGGATGCTTACGTCCTCCTTTTGGTGGCACGTTAACAATAGTTCCTTCCAAAATTTTAAGCAAAGCTTGTTGTACACCTTCTCCAGAAACGTCACGTGTAATAGATGGATTGTCACTTTTACGTGCAATTTTATCTACTTCATCAATAAATACGATTCCTTTTTCGGCAAGCTCTACATTGTAATCAGCAG
Organism: Empedobacter sp. UBA5924; assembly: GCF_002431085.1. Lineage (NCBI taxonomy): Bacteria > Pseudomonadati > Bacteroidota > Flavobacteriia > Flavobacteriales > Weeksellaceae > Empedobacter > Empedobacter sp. UBA5924. The sequence continues at coordinate 66,430 of NZ_DJDM01000034.1, read as the reverse complement.
ATTGTAAAAGACGCGTCAAAATACTTTCTACATCTTCTCCTACATATCCAGCTTCTGTAAGTACAGTTGCATCAACGATTGCAAATGGAACATTTAATAACTTAGCAATTGTTTTTGCTAATAATGTTTTTCCACTTCCTGTTTCTCCAACTAAAATAACGTTCGATTTGTCAATCTCTACATCATTTTCTTTGTCTAATAATATTCTTTTGTAATGATTGTATACGGCAACCGACAATATTTTTTTTGCCTGGTCTTGACCAATCACATAATCATCTAAAAACTCTTTAATTTCTTTCGGAGATTTTAGCGTTAATGGTTTTATCAAATCGTTATTTTCGTTAAATTTCGATTCTTCTAAAACTATACCATGAGCTTGTTCTATGCAATTATCACAAATATTACCGTCGATTCCAGACACTAAAATATTTACTTCGTTTCTGCTTTTTCCGCAAAAAGAGCACTTATTTTCTTCCAATTTTCTATACTTAATTAAGATGCAAAGGTATTTATTTTCTTTTAGATAGAAAATATTTATTTGTTAATTTCTATCAGTATAAATTATGGTAAAATAAAGGATGAAGTTATCTTATTTTAGATTATTGTTTTTTATGTTTCTTTCTTATTGTTTTACAAATTTTTAAGTATTTGTAAACGAAAAAGGATACTCAATAAGTTGAGTATCCTTTTTTTGTATTTTTATTGAATTTAAAATTATTTACGAGGCAATAAAACTTCGTCAATCATTCCATATTCTTTTGCTTCTTGTGAAGTCATCCAGTAATCACGTTCACCATCTTTTTCGATTTGCTCGAAAGTTTGACCAGAATGAGTTGCAAGAATGTCGTATAATTCTTTTTTTAATTTCAAGATTTCCTTCAATGTAATTTCCATATCAGTTGCTTGTCCTTGAGCACCTCCTAAAGGTTGATGAATCATCACGCGAGAATGTTTAAGTGCTGAACGTTTTCCTGCTGCACCTGCACATAATAAAACTGCTCCCATAGAAGCTGCCATTCCTGTACAAATTGTTGCAACATCTGGTTTTACTAACTGCATTGTGTCGTAAATTCCTAATCCTGCATAAACACCACCACCTGGTGAGTTAACATAAATCTGAATATCTTTTGTTGCATCTACACTTTCTAAGAACAATAATTGTGCTTGAATAATATTTGCAATTTGATCATCGATTCCTGTTCCTAAAAAGATGATTCTATCCATCATCAAACGAGAGAAAACGTCCATTTGTGCAACGTTCAATTTTCTTTCTTCAACGATGTAAGGCGTTGTATTTTGGATGTAACTCTCCATATGTAAAGAGCTAATTCCTTTGTCTAACAGCGCATATTTTTTAAATTCTTCTCCTACGTTTTTCATTATTAAATTTAGATTTTAAATGAAAGGTATAAAGAATTTTTTAGAAGTGATTAAGCTTCTGCTAATTCTTTATTTTTTTCTGTAATAATGTCAACAAACTCGTCAAATGTTACTTCTTTCTCGTTCAATTTTACATTGTTTTTGAAGATGTCTAACATTTTGTCTGTAAACACTTGGTATGATAAACGGTTGTATTCTTCTTGATTCTGTAAAGCAGACATTGCAATTTGTTGTAATGTTTCTTCTGGAATAGAAGTTTGACCGTACATTTTTAATTGATCTTTGATTGCAGCAAAAGCAGCTTCTTTTACTTCCTCAGCATTTACTTCTACATTGTTAACTTCAGCAATTTTAGCTTCGATTAATTGGTAACGTAAACCTTTGTCCATTTTTACCAATTCTTCTTTCGCTTGCTCTTCAGAAGTTACATTTTCGTTAGAAGTGATTAACCATTTTGTTAAAAATTCTGTTGGTAAATCAAATTGAACTGTATCTAATAATTTAGCTACAACATCATTGATAATTTGTTTGTCAGATTCTTTGTTGTACATGTTTTCTGACTCTTCTTTGATTTTGTTACGGAAAGCTTCTTCTGAATCTACAGCTCCTTCTCCATAAACTTTATCAAATAATTCTTGATTAACTTCAGCTTTTTCAGCTTTGTTAATTTCTTTGATTGTATACGTAACGTTAGTTCCTTCTTCAGAAACTTCTGTGTTCAATTGTTGTGCAGCTTCTTCAGCAGTGTCAAAAATATCGTTAGAATTTACTTCTACAACATCACCAGCTTTTTTACCGATAAATGCAGAAGCATCTTTCAATTCTTCTAAACGGATAAATGTTGGTTTAGCTTCTTGTCCTTCTACAGCAGCTTCTACTTTCAATACAGCTTCAGCTTCAGCTTCAGTTAAAGATTTTAATGATCCAAAACGAGCAGCGAAATTATCTACATATTTTTGGATTTCGTCGTCAGCAACTTTTACTTTGTAGCTGTCAACTTCTACTTTAGATAAATCAACATCAAATTCTGGAGCTAATCCTAATTCGAAATCAAATGATAATTGATCAGCATCCCAATCAACATCTTTCATTACTGGAACTGGATTTCCTAAGATTGATAATTTTTCTGTGTTGATGTATTCAGATACACTTTTTTGTAAAATTTCGTTAACTGTATCAAAAACAACAGCTTGTTCGTATTGTTTTTTTACAAAGCTCATAGGAACTTGTCCTTTACGGAAACCTTTGATGTTAGCTGTTTTTCTGTATTGGTTTAATACATCAACTACTTTTTCTTGATAATCTGCCTTATCAACAGTTACAGTTAATACTGCGTTTAATTTGTCTGTTGTATTTTTAGTAATATTCATCTACCTTAAATTTGGAGTGCAAATGTATAAATTATTAATGATTTTTAATAGTAAAAAGTAATATTACAATCAATTCATTCACTATAAATTAACAATTCGGATGGAATCTTATCAAATACTTGATATTTTGATTTTAGATGGAATGATTGAATTGATTATTTACTACTTTTCTGAGGTGATATTTTCAACAATTAAGCCATTTGATTTTTGCTGACACAATGACATAAAAAAATCCAGAATATACGTTCTGGATTTTCAATATTTCGAAAATTTAATTTCTTATAATTCTCCGTAATTTGCGTAAGATTCGTCAAAAACAAAATCCTCCATAAATTTAGTTGTGTAATTACCCGCGATAAAATCTGGATTATCCATCAACTGTAAGTGGAAAGGAATCGTTGTTTTGATACCTTCGATATAAAATTCCCCTAACGCACGTTTCATTTTTGCTATTGCTTCTTCACGCGTTTGTGCAGTAACAATGATTTTTGCAATCATAGAATCGTAATTTGGTGGAATTGTATATCCAGCATAAACGTGTGTATCAACACGAACACCGTTACCACCAGGAATATTAATATTTGTAATTTTCCCTGGAGAAGGGCGGAAGTCGTTATAAGGATCTTCTGCATTGATACGACACTCGATAGAATGTCCGTTTGGATAATAGTTTTGACCAGAGATTGGCTCACCATCCGCTAACATAATTTGTTCACGAATTAAATCGAAACCTGTTACTTGCTCAGTAATTGGATGCTCTACTTGGATACGAGTATTCATTTCCATAAAGTAGAAATCTCCGTGTTTGTCAACTAAGAATTCAATTGTGCCAACACCTTCATAACCTATATATTCACAAGCTTTAACTGCTGCATCTCCCATACGTTGACGTAATTCGTCTGTCATGATTGGAGAAGGGGTTTCTTCTGCTAATTTTTGATTACGACGTTGAATAGAACAGTCACGTTCTGATAAGTGACAAGCTTTACCGTTTTGGTCACTTGCAACTTGAATCTCGATATGACGTGGTTCTTCGATTAATTTTTCCATATACATTCCGTCGTTACCAAAAGCTGCAGCAGCTTCTGTACGAGCAGATTCCCATGCGTGTAATAAATCTTCTTCTTTCCAAATTGCACGCATACCTTTACCACCACCACCGGCAGTAGCTTTCATCATAACTGGGTATTTAATTTCGCGCGCAACTTCTAAGGCTTGCTCATAGCTTTCTAATAAACCATCAGAACCTGGTACTACAGGAACACCAGCTTCTTTCATAGTAGCTTTCGCATTGGCTTTATCTCCCATACGCTCGATATTTTCTGCAGAAGCACCGATGAATTTGATTCCGTTAGAAGCACAGATTTTAGAAAAAGTTGAGTTTTCAGATAAAAACCCGTAACCTGGGTGAATAGCATCCGCGTCAGTAATTTCTGCAGCCGCGATGATGTTAGCCATTTTTAGGTACGAATCTTTACTTGGAGCAGGACCAATACACACAGCTTCGTCAGCGAAACGTACGTGTAATGAAGTCTCGTCTGCTTTAGAGTAAACGGCAACCGTTTTGATTCCCATTTCTTTTGCAGTACGTATAATACGCATTGCAATTTCACCTCTATTAGCGATTAATATCTTTTTAAACATAATTTTTTAGATGTAATTGATTAAGCTGGATCAACTAAGAATAATGGTTGATCGTACTCAACTGGACTAGCGTCGTCCACTAAGATTTTTACAATTTTTCCAGAAACTTCTGATTCGATTTCGTTGAATAGCTTCATTGCTTCAACAATACATAAAACTTTACCTGGAGCAATAGCATCACCTACATTAATAAAAGGTTCTTTACCTGGTCCTGCAGCACGGTAGAAAGTACCAATCATAGGAGATTTAACTGTAATTAAATTACTATTTTCTTCTTCTGTTGATGTTGTAGAGTTATTTGCTGGTGCAGCTGCTGACGCTTGAGGAGCGGCAATTGGAGCTACAGGAGCTTGTGGTACATAAATTTGTTGAGATGCAACTTGTGCAGGTACGCTTGCTAAAGTTTTGATTTTGATTTCGATGTCATCTTGTTTGATGCTTACTTCAGCAACTTCTGCTTTTGATACGAATCTAATTAAATTTTGAATGTCTTTAATGTCCATATAATGCGGTTTTTTATTTGACCTTTTATGTTTGTTTTTTATAAAACGATTTCAAAGGTATTGAAAAAAAAATAAAAAAAGCTGTTTCTTTTTAGAAACAGCTTCAAAATCTTTCGAAGATTATATTATTCAGTAACTTCTTGTACTTTCTCTAATACTACTTTACCTTTGTAGTATAATTTTCCGTCAGACCAGTGAGCTCTGTGATATAAATGTGCTTCACCTGTTGTTTTATCGATTGCTAATTGTGGAGCTTCGATTTTGTAGTGTGTTCTACGTTTATCTCTTCTTGTTGACGACTGTCTTCTCTTAGGATGTGCCATATCTAACTACTTTTTTTTCTTTATTTCTATAATTTATTTTAATAATAAAAACCAATTAAGGTTTCAAATCTTTCAATTTTGCCCAACGAGGATCAATGTCGTTATTATCGTCATCGTCATCATTGTTGTTGTCTTCATCGTAATGCTCGTATTCTTCATCTTCGTCTAATTCGTAAATGCTGTATTGGTCTAACAATTCAATCATTTCAGAATCGCTTTTGCCATTCAAGACATCGGGATGAATTCGTTTTGTTGGTACTGATAACATTGCCAATTCATAAAGAACTTGCGCAACGTTGATTTGGTATTCCTCTCTTGGAATTACCCACATTTCAAAATCAGTATCGTCAAACTCGTTTCCAAATTTAACAATTAATTCTGCATTATTTGAAATTTCTTGCTGAAACAATTCTCCAGTCAAATCACAAGGAACCGTAATGTCCCCTTTTAAGCTGATTTCTAACTCAAGCATTGTCGATTTTTTGTCTAAAATAATTGTTGCAATTAAATTAGGATTGTCAAAATCCTGCTCAATTTCAAATAAATCAAAGAACGATTGTGATAATTCGAATGTAAAATCACTCTTACCAAAAGGCAAGCTTGTAAATACAATATTATAATTTTTTAACTTGTCCATACCACAAAAAGGTGTGCAAAGATAATCTAATTTATTTAAAATTAATAGCTCTTTGCAACTTATTTTAATTTTTTATTCTTTATTATCGCCTTTTTCTAATTTTAGAGGAATATGTTGCAATACATTTTTTGTTAGCTCTTGGTATTCGTTTCGATTTTTATATAATTCGATCGCTGAAAAAATAGCTTCCTTAAATGATTCTTCGTTTGCAATTCCTTTTCCTGCGATGTCGTAAGCCACACCATGATCTGGCGAAGTTCGTACAAATTTTAATCCAGCTGTATAATTAACTCCTTCATCAAAACTAATTGTTTTGAAAGCAACCAATCCTTGATCGTGATACATGGCTAAAACCGCATCAAAAGCGTCTAAATTATTTGGATTGAAAAAACTATCTGCCGAATAAGGTCCAAAAACTAATTGATTTTCGTTAATGCAACGCTCGATAACTGGCGAAATAATTTCTTTTTCTTCTGATCCTAATAAACCATTATCGCCTGCATGAGGATTAAGTCCAAGAACTGCAATTTTTGGTTTTTCGATGGCGTAATCTTCAATCAAACTTTTATGAATTTGTTGAATTTTTGCATAAACAGATTTTGGATTAATTTGTTTTGCAACTTCGCTAATCGGAATATGTTGAGTCACTAAACCTACTCTCAATTTCTCCGAAACTAAGAACATCAAAGGTTTTCCTCCCCAAACTTCTCCTAAATATTCGGTATGACCAGGGAAATGAAATTCTTCGGACTGAATATTATCTTTATTAATTGGAGCCGTTACCAAAACATCTGTAAAACCATCTGAAACAGATTTTGCAGCCGCTTTTAACGATTGATAAGCGTGTTCACCAGCTTCTTTGGTTACTTTACCATAATGTACATCAATTTGATCTTTCCAAAGATTAACCACATTGATTTTTCCGTCTACAATTTGATTCGCATCTTGAATACCTTGAAAATTGATTCGGTCAAATTTTAAACGATCTTTTTGATACGATAATAATTTGGTAGAACCGAAAATAACAGGCGTAAAAAATTCTGTTATTTCTTTTTCTTGTAAGGTTTTTAAAATGACTTCAATTCCGATTCCGTTATAATCACCAATCGAAATGGCAACTCTAATTTTTCTATCTTTTTCAGACATAATGTTAGTTTAATATGATTGGCTGGATGGTTTGTATTTTTTGAAAAATTTCTTGTAAATTAAATCTACAATTAAACCTCCAATCCATGATGAAAAGAATAAAACTGGACAGATCGCAATTTCGTACCAAGTTGGGTGATTTGGCGTGATAAGAACGTCGCCTAATGCAACGATTAGGACAATAAAACCTACAAACATTGTGTAAGCTTGTTTGGCTCTTCTTACGATAAGTGCAGTTACAACACCTCCAACTAAAGCTGCAATTCCGCTAATTGCGAGCATTGATCCAAAAAATTGAACTTCGAATTTTTTTCCTTCTTGGTGCGAAAAGTATTTGATGATGTGTCTCCATTCCGGAAAAACTTTGTCGTCCCATCCTAATCTATCCGCGTTGTATATAAGACCAAATTGTATAATGGCAAAGATTACAGCTAATCCTACCACTACAGCAATTGTGTTTCTTAATACAGTTTTGTCTTTTAGCATAATATTTTATTAGTCTGCAATAGCGATTACAGAAATTTCAACATTTACGTCGCGTGGTAAACGAGCAACTTCTACACATTCGCGTGCAGGATAATTTTCGTCATTAAAAAAAGAAGCATAAACTTCGTTGACAGCATTGAAATCATTCAAATCCTTAACGAAAATTGTTGTTTTTACAACTTGGTCAATTGTTGTTCCACCCGCTTCTAAAATTGCAATTACATTTTTCATTACTTGATGAACTTCATCTTGAATACCTGTTGTAACCAACTCATTTTTTTCTACATTAAAAGGAATTTGTCCTGATGTGTAAATAAATCCGTTGTATTTTACACCTTGTGAATAAGGTCCAATTGCTTGTGGTGCTTTTTCTGTATGAACGATTTGTTTTTTCATATTAATATTTTTTTTAGTAATTAAGTCTTGATCTGTCGTTGTATTTTAAATCTTGTAAGATTGATGCTTTGATTCCGATAAAGAAATCATAACTTTTATATGTTCCCATTGGCGTCCAGTTGAACGATAAGGTAAAGCTTCGTAAATCTCTTTCAAAACCAAAACGTACATAGGTAATTTCACTTTTGATAAAATCGTAAGTTGCATTTGCCGAAATTGCCCAATATGGTGTTGGTGAAATTTTACCATTCATTGCAATAGAACCTGTGCTACTTCCTTTTCGTTCTGTTCCTTTGCTATAATTATAACTTAAATTAGCTGTTAAACTCCAAGGAATAGCAAATTGAGCATAATTATCGCTGTCGTAATAGAAATTTTCGTCACGAACTGTTCCTCGCTTTTTATAGTTCTTGGCATCGAAACGTTTTCCACCAAATGTACTATTGTCAAAAGTATAACCAGTTCCTAATGTCATATTAGAAATACGAAGATTTCCTAAGCCAAGTTCATCAATGTATTGAGCAACTTCATTTCCTTCAGCATTAATGTAACGTTGAATTTTATATGGATTAACAGTTGACGAGAATTGCACATTAACTTTTCTATCAAACAAAGATGTCATTCCATTAATACTAATTGGAGAAAGTTTAAATTCGTCCGCAGAGAAATTATAAGATGAACTCAAACGTAAATATTCAAAAATCTTTACTTTTTTGAAACCTTTCGGATCGTTAGCATCCTTAATTTTCATCTCCAAGTTATTCGAAAGTCCAAAGTTTAATGAATTTGTTAAACCAGGAATTGATACACCATATAACATGTTTTGATATTGGTTGTACCAAACTTCTTCTTGATTTTGGTTTTGATAAGGTTTGTAATATCCCCAAGATTGACTTTGGAAATCTGGCGTATAACTATAACCAATAGATGGTGTAATTACGTGCTGAATTCCTAAAATCTTAGCATCTTTATTTGGATTAAGATATAATCCATAAATATTTGTTGAAACAGAAGCATTGAAATTAAATGTTCGATAAGAATTGAATCCTTTCAATGTTGTATCTTCTACTTTTCCGTTAACAGAATTGTAATTTTTAATCAAACGATTATCACCCCAAACTTCATTATAGTCAGAAGAAAGTGTTAATGGGAAATAATTAGCAAGTGTAATACCTGTTTGCAAACCAATTTTGTGATTCGCACCCATTCGCATTTGATCTTTCCACATTTTATCTGTAAAAATATCTTTGTCGTTGGTGTTAACTTCATTTCCGGCTTGCATACTATATGTTAAACCAAGATTTTGAATTAAACCTTCTTTTGGCATATTTTTCTTTGCAAAAGGGAAAATACGAGACATTGTCAAATTGAAACGAGGAAATGCAATGTTAATATCTCCAGTATTATAGTTTTGAGAGTGAGACATACTCAATTGAGCTGTTAGAGGTGCATTCTCAAAGTTTTTTGTTAAGTTGATAGACGAGTTAACGTTGTTTGTAAAAACTTGTCCAGTATTGATGTATTGATTTCGTACAGATTCACGGTAATATTTCGAACTCGAAAAGTTAACATTAGCATTGAATAACCAATATGGATTTGCTTTTGGGTCTTGGCTATGCGACCACATTACACCAAACATATTTTGTTTAGAAAACGCATTAGAACCTTCTGTAAGACCTTTGATACCAGTTAAGCGATTTTCTACATTGGCTGCAAGTCGTCCATTGTATTTATAACGTTTTTTATAGGTAGACTCGGCTCTAGCAGCCCAACTACCTTTTGTATAAACATCCCCCGAAAGTTTTAAATCAAAATTATCTCCAAATGGAACATAAAACCCTAAATCTTCGATAAAGAAACCAAGATTTGTACGTTCACCTGGGCGAGGCATCAAAATACCTGCGGCACGTTTTGCACCCATCGCTGGAATGTAACCAAATGGTAAAGCTAGCGGTGTTGGTACGTCATAAATCCACATATTGATAGGTCCGGTAATTAATGTTTTCTTACCATTTTTATCAATCATTTTTCCTTCTTTGGCGCGAAGAAAATAATCTGGTCGAGTATCTTTTCCTTCTTTAAAATATGTATCCGTTGTAAAATCGGCACGTTTTAATAACATTACCGAATCATTGACACGCTTCGCTTTATCAGCAATGATGATTCCATCTTCTTGCGTCATGCGAATGTTATACGCAATTCCAACTTTCGTTTTGAAATTTACTTTGAAAGCATCTTGCAAAATTTCTTGTTGACCTTGTGTAAACTTAGTTTTTTCAATAATATTCCCAATAGAATCGCGCTTACCTTCGGCATATACATCACCTGTATCCCAATTTAGTTCGATATAATCTGCATCAATAGTCATATCGCCGTAAACTACATGTGCCTTACGCAAAAGGTAAGTCATACGTTTTTTACGATTATGTATTTCGTCCTCGGAATTGTGCTCTACCACAAACTCTAATTTCTCTTTTACAGGGATAATAGTATCTAATTTTACAGAATCAGAAACTATCTTAGAGTGATCTTTATCGTTATTATTTTGCTTAACTTGTCCAAAAGAAACGGTGCAAACCATAACTGGACTAAAAAATAAAATCGATTTAATTGCCTTTGTAAACAAATTGAAAAACTTATTTTTTATAAATTGCGTCAAAATTAATCAAAAAAACAAACCTATAGTATGAGTTTAAAAATGATTAACATACAAAAGTATTTATTTTTTGCGATGATGATGGTATTTTCTACATTTTCATTTGCACAAAAAAAGCAAAATTTTGTAATTGTTATTGATGCTGGTCATGGTGGACATGATGCTGGAGCAAGGGGAGTCGCTGATTATGAAAAGAATATCACGTTAGATGTTTCGAAAAGATTAGCGGAGTTAATTAAGAAAAATCACAAAGATGTTAAAGTTGTTTTAACACGTGATACAGATATTTTTTTAGAATTATGGGAACGTACACGAATTTCAAATGATAATCATGCGAATTTATTTGTCTCGATTCACTGTAATTCGGCTGATAACAAAAGCGCAACAGGAACAGAAACATTTGTAATGGGATTGAAACGATCTAACGAAACAGATGAAGTTTCTAAACGTGAAAACTCGGTTGTGTTTTTAGAGAAAGATCAAGAACGTTACGAAAAATTTAATCCAAATGATCCGGAAGCGGTTATCGCTTTTGAGATTATGAATGCAGCTTATAAAGAACAATCTATTCGTTTTGCAGATTTGGTAGAAAAAGGTTTCGTAAATCGTGATTTCAGAAAAAGTAGAGGTGTTAAACAAGCAAATTTTCACGTGTTGAGAGGAAATGCTTCTCCTTCTGTTTTGGTAGAGTTAGGATTTATTTCGAATTATGATGAAGGAACATTTTTAGCATCAGACGAAGGAAAAGATAAAACGACGACTACAATTTATGAAGCTTTTAAACAATTCAAAAAAGAATATGATCGTAGAAGTGGAGTAGAGGACGAGGACGAAAAACCTAAACCAGTTAAAAAAGTTGAAAAACCTGTAGAAGGAAAAAAATTGAAGGTAAGGGTAATGGAGTCTAAAATGAAATTTTCTTCAACTTCGCCGCAATTAAGAGGTTTAACAGATTTAGATGTAATTCAGGAAGGTGATAATTACGTGTATTATTACGGAGAAACAGATTTACAATCTCGTGCAGATGATTTGTTGCAAACGGTAAAACGTAAAGGATTTTCTGGTGCAAAAATTGTAGAATTTGAAACGAATAAAAAATTAGAAGGTGGTAAAAATTATCGTGTTCAGTTTATGACATCAAATAAAAAATATAAAGACAAAGACGAAAAATTTAATGGATTGACAAATGTGTTGCGAGTAAAAGAAGGTGGACTTCAGAAATATTATTATGGCTCTGATAAAACAATGGAATCTGCTCAAAAAACATTGAAACAAGTACAAGACAAAGGTTTTAGAAACGCCTTTATCGTTACATTTAATGGTGAAGAACCAATGTAAACGTAATATAAAATGTTTCTTTACAAATTAAATTTTATTTTTGCATAAAATCATAACAAGTGAAGTTATCTAAAGAATTAAAAATAGGAGTTGTTACCATCTTAACCTTAGTAGGTTTTTTCATGCTATTCAATTTCTTAAAAGGTCAAAATATTTTTTCATCAGGACGTTTGTTTACTGTAAAATACGAAAATGTAAGCGGATTAGCTCCTTCTAAACCTGTTTCTGTAAACGGTTTGAGAGTTGGTCAGGTGAAAGAAATTAAAATTATAGATACTGCAAAACCTATCTATTTTGAAGTCGTGATTTCTGTCGAAAAAGATATTCAATTTTCGAAAAAAACAATTGCAGAAATTTACGAACCAGGAATTATGTCTGGACCAGAAGTTAGACTTTTATTAGACTATGGACCAGATGTAGCAAAAGATGGTGATTATTTACAAGGTCGTATTGCAGGCGGAATGTTAGATGGTTTGACGAAACAATTAACGCCAACACAAGCAAAGTTAGATAGTGTTTTATTAAGTTTTAATCAAACATTAGGAAGTGTAAACAATGTTTTGGATCCGTCAACTCAACAAGATATTAAAGCAATGTTGAGAAACTTGAATCATACAATTGATTCGTTCGACAAAACAGCGCAATCGTTGACTGCAACATCAAATAGTGCAAATAATTTGATCAAAACAAACGAAAAGACATTGAACACAACGCTTAACAATGCAAGTGCTACAATGGCTTCTGCAAAAGCTACGGTTGACAAATTTGGAAAAACTGCGGATAAATTAAACGCGTTAGAATTAGATCAAGTGATTAAGAATTTTGAAAATGCGTCTAAAAACTTAAATACATTGTTAGAAGATATGAATAATGGAAAAGGTTCTTTAGGAAAATTAGCAAAAGATGAAACGCTTGCTAACGAACTTGAAGCAACAATCAAAAATATGAATGAATTGGTAACAGACTTAAAGAAAAACCCAAGTCGTTATGTGAACATCTCTGTTTTTGGTAAAAAGCAACCAGTTCAGCCATAAAATCAAAACTAAAATTTAAATACTCAAAACTCACAAAAAGACTAATAAAAAATGATGAAGTACATTCCAAATGTAATCTTTCTTCTAATTATGATAGGAAGTATTTGGTTCTTTGCGCAAAACGTAAAGAAACTTATACGTAACATCAAATTAGGGAAAGAAATAGATCGTTTCGATCATCCTGCGGAAAGGTGGAAAACGATGGCTCGTGTGGCTTTAGGACAAGGTAAAATGACTGTTCGTCCTCTTGCTGGTATTCTACATGTTTTTGTTTATGTAGGATTTGTTTTAATCAATATCGAAGTATTAGAAATTATCATCGATGGTGTATTCGGAACACACCGTATTCTAAGTTTCTTAGGAGGTTTCTATAACGGAATGATAGGGTTTTTCGAGATTTTAGCCTTTTTGGTGATGGTTTCGTGTATCATTTTCTTCTGTAGAAGAAACTTTGTAAAAGTTGGACGTTTTTGGAAACCAGAAATGAAAGGCTGGGCAAAAGACGATGCTAATTATATCCTAATTATGGAGGTTGCATTTATGTTGGCTTTATTTACAATGAATGGTGCAGATCAAGTGTTACAAAAAATGGGTGCACCTCATTATATCGAAACAGGATCTTTTCCAATTTCTTCTTGGTTAACAGCACCAATTATTAGTCAATTCAACGACATCACATTTATTACAATTATAGAAAGAGCAGCTTGGTGGTTTCATATCATCGGAATTTTCTTTTTCTTAAATTATTTGTATTATTCAAAACATTTACACATCATTTTGGCTTTTCCAAATACATGGTTTTCTAAGTTAGAACCAAAAGGAGAATTCAATAATTTACAATCTGTAACAGATGAGGTAAAAATGATGATGGATCCAAATGCAGATCCTTACGCAGCACCTGCCGAACCACAGGGAGAGCCAGAAACATTTGGAGCAAAAGATATTTTTGATTTAAACAGAGTACAATTATTGAATGCCTACACATGTACGGAGTGTGGGCGTTGTACATCTGAATGTCCAGCAAATTTGACAGGGAAAAAATTATCTCCTCGAAAAATTATGATGGATACTCGTGATCGTTTAGAAGAAGTAAGTAAAAACATCGATGCAAACGGAAGTTTTGTGGATGATGGTAAAATGCTTGTCAACGATTACATTTCACCAGAAGAATTATGGGCATGTACATCTTGTAATGCATGTACACAGGCTTGTCCAGTAAATATCGATCCGTTATCAATTATTGTTGATTTACGTCGTTATTTGGTAATGGAACAATCTGCTGCACCAAACGAGTTGAACATGATGATGACAAATGTCGAAAACAATGGAGCTCCTTGGCAATTTAACAATGCGGATAGATTGAATTGGGCAAACGATTAAAATTGTAAAATACAATTACTCATTCTCAAAGAACTATTAATTTTTGTACATAACACACAAACACAGCACACATGGAAAATTTCTTAGAGGAAAAAATTGAAAACGGAGAAAGAGTAAGTCCTATTTTACCAGAAAATGTTAAAAATTATTTAATTGACATTGATGGAACAATTTGCGATGATATTCCAAACGAAGAACCAGAACGTATGCTAACAGCAGAATTATATCCAGATGCTTTAGAAACATTAAACAAATGGTACGACGAAGGACATATTATCACATTTTTTACATCACGTACAGAAGAACATCGTGAGTACACAGAAATTTGGTTGAAAAAACATGGTTTCAAATACCATGGACTTTTAATGGGAAAACCTCGTGGAGGAAATTATCATTGGGTTGACAACCATTTAGTAAAAGCGACACGATACAATGGTAAATTTACAGATTTGGTTGAAAAAAATGTTTCGATTCAAGTTTTTGATGATGGAAAACATTAAACTAAATCCATTCAAATAACACAAAGACTACAAAAAAATATGTCAAATATTACAGTTAAAACAATGGCTCAATATATGGCCGAAGGCAAACAACCAGAAGTTTTGTTTTGGGTTGGTTGCGCCGGAAGTTTTGATGACAGAGCTAAAAAAATAACACGAGCATTCGTTAAAATTTTAAATAATATTGGCGTAGAATTCGCCGTTTTAGGAACAGAAGAATCGTGTACAGGTGATCCTGCAAAGCGTGCTGGTAACGAATTTGTTTTCCAAATGCAAGCTATGATGAATATTGAAGTTCTGAATGCTTACGAAGTGAAAAAGATCGTTACAACTTGTCCACATTGTTTCAATACGTTGAAAAATGAATATCCAAGTTTAGGTGGAGAGTATGAAGTTTTGCATCATTCTCAATATTTACAGCAGTTAATCAACGAAGGTAAATTGAAATTAGAAGGTTCTGAAACGTTCAAAGGAAGACGAATCACTTTCCACGATCCTTGTTATTTAGGTCGCGGTAACGATGTGTACGAAGCGCCTCGCGAATTAATCGAAAAATTAGATGCCGAATTAGTCGAAATGAAACGTTGCAAAACACGTGGATTATGTTGTGGTGCTGGTGGAGCGCAGATGTTCAAAGAACCAGAAAAAGGAAACAAAGACATCAATGTAGAACGTACAGAAGAGGCTTTAGAGAAAGAGCCGCACATTATCGCAACAGGTTGTCCATTTTGTAATACAATGATGACAGACGGTGTAAAACACTTCGAAAAAGAATCAACGGTTATGGTAAAAGACTTAGCTGAATTGATTATGGAAGCGAAAGATTTATAATCGAATTTATAAAAATAATATAAAAAAGCCATCTCTTTGAGATGGCTTTTTTATGTAAAAATTTTAGCTTTCTAACATCTAACATCTAACATCTAAAATTTCCGTATCTTTGAAACACAAATTTTAAACAAAGAGAAAATGAATTTAGCAGACGATTCAAGAATTTGGATTTTTCAAGCCAATCGTAAATTCTCAACAGAAGAAAAGCAAGCTATTACAGCTAAACTAAATACTTTTATAGCGGATTGGAATGCGCATGGCGCTGAACTTTTAGCTGATTTTGATTTACCTTATGATCAATTTATTGTAGTTGGTGTAGACGAAAATCAAGCGACAGCAAGTGGTTGTTCTATCGATAAATTAACGAAAATCGTACGCGAAATTGATGCAGATTATTCGTTCGATTTATTGAACAGAATGTTAGTTTCGTATGAAAATGAACAGGAAGTTTTTATCGAAAAATTACCAACATTCAAACAAAAAGTAAAAGAAGGAGAAATCAAAAATGTAAAAGTTTTCAATAATGGAATTTCTTCTTTGAATGATTTTAAGCAAAATTGGTTATTACCGATTGAAGAAAGTTGGGCGAAAACATTATTAAATTAAACGCTTAAAATCCAAAAAATATTAAAGCCGAGTTTAGAAATAAGCTCGGTTTTATTTTTGATAAAATATTGTTTAAAAAACACTATTTTTACGTAATAATAAATTAAAAATACTATGAAAAACAAAGGATGTCTTATTGGCGGAGTGATTCTTTTACTTCTTGCAGGAATCGTTTTCTGGGGAATTGGAGTTTCGAATACGATCAAAACAACAGACCAAGGTGTGCAAAAACAATGGTCGAATGTAGAAAATACATATCAAAAACGTTCAGATTTAGTTCCAAATTTAGTGAACACGGTAAAAGGTGCTGCGAATATGGAAAAAGAAACGTTAACAGCTGTGATTGATGCACGTGCAAAAGCGACTTCTAATCAAATTAAAATTGATGATCCAAGTCAATTAACAGATGCAAATATTGCGAAATTTCAACAAGCTCAAGATCAATTAGGATCTACATTAAGCCGCTTATTGGTTTCTGTTGAAAAATATCCAGATATTAAATTCAATCAAAACTTTACTTCTTTACAAGCAGAATTATCTTCTATCGAACAAGAAGTTTTATTTGAAAGAAAAAAATACAACGATGCTGCAGAGAAATTTAACAACATGATTGTAACTTTCCCTAACAGCTTAATCGCTGGTTTTACAGGTGCTACGAAAAAAGGTTATTTCAAAGCTGCTGCAGGATCTGAGAATGCTCCTAAAGTAGAATTCTAATCATTATGGGAAATAAGAAACATAAATTTCTTTCCTCTAATGATGAAAAAAAAATAATCGAAGCCATCCAAAAAGCGGAGAAAAATACAAGTGGGGAAATTCGAGTTCATATTGAATTCGAATCTTCTCCCAATCATTTTGACAAAGCTTTAGAAGTTTTCGAGCAATTGGAAATGCACAAAACCAAAGATAGAAATGGTGTGTTGTTTCATGTTTCACCAACCGATCATAACTTTACAATTATTGGTGATAAAGGAATTGATCAAGTGACACCAGATGATTTTTGGGATGATATAAAAGAAGAGGTCATCAAGCATTTCAAAAAAGAACATTATGTAAAAGGGCTTTGTGAAGGAATAAAAAAAACAGGCAAAGCACTTAAAAAATATTTTCCTTATCAAGAGGATGATACAAACGAATTACCAGATGAAATTAGCTACAGTTAAATACTTTTTTCTAACTTTTTTTCTTTCAATTTTAACCGTTTTTGGGCAGACACCGGATGAATTGGTGAAGATGGAACATCCGCCTAAAAAGCTTGTGCAAGATTATGCACATGTTTTTGATGCAATGCAATTGGATGAATTAGAACGAAAATTAGTAGCCTATGATGATTCAACATCTACTCAAATTTTGGTATTAACAGTGAAGTCTCTAGATGGTTATCCGTTAGAAATGTTTGCAAATGATATTGGTGAAAAATGGAAAGTTGGTACACAAGGAAAAGATAATGGAGTTGTAATTGTTTTAAGTGAACAAGATCGTAAGATTACGATTAGAACAGGTTATGGAGCTCAAATTTATTTACCGCCAAGTGTCAACAAATCGATTATTGACAATGTTATTATTCCGTATTTCAAACAAGGTGATTATGCTGGTGGAATAAATGCTGGAGTCAATTCTATTTTTCAAGCTTTTGCAGGAAAATATAAGCAAGACAAACCAAAATCGCAAGAACCAGAAATGGATTGGCTTGCATTGATTTTTGCCATAGGATTTTTCATTTTTATCTTTATTATTATTTCGAAAGGTAAAGGAGGAAATAATGGAGGAAATGGTGGCAGACGAAGAAGTTTGTTAGATGATATTATCATTATGAACACAGGAAGTTCTGTTTTCGGTGGCGGAGGTTTCGGCTCAGGAGGTAGTTCTTGGGGTGGATCATCTGGTGGCGGAGGCGGCTTTGGTGGTTTCGGAGGCGGAAGCTTCGGAGGCGGAGGAGCATCTGGTAGTTGGTAGAAATACTATTTTGATTAATGAATTTTAAAATTGTCACAAATATTGAAACTGATATTTTTTATTTAATTATTAATGAATTAGTAAAAGATAAATGGAAAATTATTTGTGAATATGATGATGAAATTTTTGATAAATCAATTGATTTCGACTTTTACAAATTAGCTAAAAATGAAAAAATAATTTTGTTTGCTTGGGACAACTGGTTTGAAGGAGAGATAAAAGCTGAAATTGAAATTCTAAAAGAGTTAGCTGTTCAATATAAGTTTGATTTAAACTTTAATGAAGCAAATTTTCTTCAAGATGAATATATTACAGAAAGAATGAAAAATCTTTTAAAATTTCACGAATAAACCCAAAAATCCGAACGAAACCGTTCGGATTTTTTTATGACTGAACATTATTCGTTAAATTCGTTTTCTAAATCAGTTTATGGAACTTCTCAATCATATTTACACCAATCAACGCAGCAATACAAACGATACGTCGGATGCGAGATCAGAATATCAGCGTGATTATGATCGTATTATTTTTTCGTCTGCCTTTCGTCGTTTGCAGAACAAAACGCAAGTTTTTCCTTTGCCAGGAAGTGTATTTGTCCACAATCGATTGACGCATTCGTTAGAGGTTTCGTCTGTTGGACGCTCGATGGGAAATTTGGTAGGAAAGTTTATTTCCGAAAATTATAAATTAACAAAAGAATCACAAGAATTTTATAAATATAGTATTCACGATGTTATTTCAGCGGCATGTTTGTGTCACGATATCGGAAATCCAGCTTTTGGACATTCGGGCGAAGATGCAATTGCTTCTTATTTTGATCGCCATGAAACAGATTTGAAACAATATTTTACTGAAGCCGAATGGGCTGATTTAATCAATTTTGAAGGAAACGCAAATGCAATTCGAATTTTAACACAACAACAAAACGGAAAATCGGAAGGTGGTTTACGTTTGACGTATTCAACATTGGCTGCGATTGCAAAATATCCATGTGAATCGGTTGCAAAAGATAAAAATCAATTGCATCGTAAGAAATTTGGATTTTTTCAGGCGCAAAAGGAAGCTTTCCGAACAATTGCTGAAAAAACGAATATGATTTTGGAACAAGATTCACCAATTATTTACAAGCGACATCCGTTTGTGTGGTTGGTAGAGGCGGCTGACGATATTTGTTATTCGATTATCGATGTCGAAGATTCGCAACGTTTAGGAATTATTGATCATGATAAATGCCGAAAATTATTTTTGAATTTAGTTGAATCTTTAGATCCATCTCAAATTGATAAAACAAAAAATACATTAAAATCAATTTCAGATAAAAATGATCGAATAGCCTATTTACGTGCAAAATCAATTAATTTATTGACGCAAAAATCGGTTGAAGTTTACCAAAATAATTTTGATCAAATTGTAAAAGGAGAATTTAAAACGGCGTTATTAGATGTGATTAAAAATGAAACGGAACAAGTAACGAAACGAGTTTTAGACGAAATTCAACGTTTCTCGATTGAAAATATTTATAATCATCGTTCTGTTCTCGAAATTGAAAATGCAGGTTATAATGTAATGTCAGAATTGCTTTCGCAATTTATTCCTCCAATTTTAAAAGATGAAAAAGAACGCAAAACGTTTGAGAAAAAAGCCTTGCGTTTAGTTCCTGCTCAGTTTTTATATGAGAAAGGAACAAAGTATCAAAAGGTAATGGGAATTTTGGATTATGTTTCGGGAATGACTGATAATTACGCAACAGAATTATATCGTCGTATCAAAGGAATCGAAATTGGAATGACGATTTAAGTACGAAGTTAGAAATACGAAGCTCGAATTTAGAGAAATTGTCATGCTGAACTCGTTTCAGTATCTCATCAAAAATTAGCGAATTTGTTATTCCGACGAATGGAGGAATCTATAGATTCTTCATTTCGCTGAAGCTATATTCAGAATGACAAAAAATAATGAATTCTACGTTTCGTAAACTAGATAACTAATTTCTAGTCTCGAATAACGAATAACTAAATAACATCACACAATAATGAAAAATGTAACAATACGAGAAGCAAGAAAAGAAGATTGTCCTCGAATTTTAGAGTTAATTCACGAATTAGCTTTATACGAAAAAGCACCAGACGAAGTAACGGTAACCTTAGAAGAAATGGAAGAATGCGGGTTTGGAGATAAACCAGTTTGGGGTTCTTTGGTTGCAGAAGTGGACGGAAATGTGGAAGGAATTGCGTTGCATTACGATCGTTATTCGACTTGGAAAGGACGCAGATTATATTTGGAGGATTTGATTGTAACCGAAAAAATGCGCGGTTCTGGAATTGGTAAATTATTATTGGATGAATTAATTGTTTATGGAAAAGCGAATAATTACCACGGAATGGTTTGGCAAGTTCTGGATTGGAATGAACCTGCAATTAATTTCTATAAAAAATATAACGCAGATTTTGATCCAGAATGGATTAATGTTTCGGTGAATTTTTAATAACAAAAAACTCCAACTTGATGAAAAGTTGGAGTTTATATTTTTGCTTAACGCTATTTCATAAAACTTTCATACCATTTCCATAAAATAATTCCTGTACAAACCGAAACATTAAGCGAATGTTTTGTTCCTGATTGTGGAATTTCGATACACGTATCACATTGATCAATGATTGATTGTTGCACACCATCAACCTCATTTCCCATCACAATTGCATATTTCTGAGATTGGTCAACTTCAAATTCATTTAACAAAACAGAACCTTCCGTTTGTTCAATCGTTACAATTTGATAACCATCTTCTTTTAATTTAGCAACCAATTCATTCGAATCTTTCACATATTCCCAATCAACAGAATTTTCTGCACCAATGGCCGTTTTATGAATTTCTTTATGAGGTGGAGTTGCTGTAATTCCACACAAATAAATTTTATCAATTAAAAATGCATCCGAAGTTCTAAAAACTGCACCAACATTGTGCATACTTCTCACATTATCCAACACCACAACAATCGGGTGTTTTTCAATAGCTTTATATTCTTCCGCAGAAACGCGACCTAATTCGTCTAATTTTAGTTTTCTCATCACTTCGTTTTTAACTAACTTAGCTGTTCAAAATTTATAATAATTTGACAAAAGTAGTAAAGAATAAGGAAACTCCTCTAATGAAACAATATAACACCATCAAGGCGAAATATCCTGATGCAATGTTGTTGTTCCGTGTGGGAGATTTTTACGAAACATTTGGAGAAGATGCTGTGCGAGCTTCTCGCATTTTAGATATAGTTTTAACAAAACGCGCCAATGGTTCTGATAATAGTGCTTTGGCAGGGTTTCCTCATCATAGTTTGAATACTTATTTACCGAAATTGGTGAAAGCCGGTTTACGCGTTGCAATTTGTGATCAGCTCGAAGATCCAAAGATGGTAAAAGGTATCGTAAAACGTGGTGTTACAGAATTGGTAACGCCTGGTGTTGCGTTGCAAGATGAGGTTTTATCGTCAAAATCGAATAACTTTTTGATGGCTGTTCATCAAGGTGATAAAGCTTTTGGAATTGCGTTGTTAGATGTTTCGACAGGAGAATTTTTGGTTTCGGAAGGACAAGAAGATCAAGTAGCGAAAATTATTCAATCGTTTCGACCAAGTGAAGTGATTTACCAAAAACGTGTTAAATATAATTTTTCTGATGTCAAAAGTAAATTTTTGTTGGATGATTGGGCTTTTCAATATGATTTTGCAGTTGATAAATTAACCAATCTTTTTAAAACTAAGAATCTAAAAGGTTTTGGAATTGAGGATTTAAAAGATGGAATCATTTCTGCGGGTGCAATTTTAGCTTATTTGGATGACACACATCACTTCGAAATTCAGCATCTAACATCTATTCAGCGTCTTAATCAAGATAGTTTTGTGTGGATGGATCCATTTACGATTCGCAATCTCGAATTGGTTTATTCTCCACATCCAAAAGGTGTTACGTTATTAAATGTTTTAGACGATACCAAAACTCCGATGGGAGCACGTTTGTTGAATCGTTGGATGGTAATGGTGTTGAAAGATTTGAAATCAATTCAACGTCGTCAAAATATTGTCGAATACTTCTACAAATTTGGAGATTTACGTTACGATTTGCGAGAAAAATTAGGTCAATTAACCGATTTAGAACGTTTGGCTGGAAAAGTTTCGACAGGTAAAATTACACCTCGTCAATTGCAACAATTAGCACAAAGTTTGAAAATTTCGGAAGAAATAAAAGAAGTTGCTGAACAATCGAATATCAAAGAAGTTGCAGATTTATTTTCTCGAATCGAACCAATTGATCATTTAACACAAAAGATTTTTGATACACTTTCTAACGAGCCTCCGCATCAAATTGTAAAAGGAAATGTAATTAGAGAAGGTGTTTCAGAAGAATTGGATCGATTACGAAAAATTCAGTTTTCTGGAAAAGATTATTTGGATCAAATGTGTCAACGCGAAACAGAACGAACTGGAATTTCGTCCTTGAAAATTGCATTCAATAATGTGTTTGGTTATTATATTGAAGTTCGAAATACGCACAAAGATAAAGTGCCAGAAGAATGGATTCGTAAGCAAACTTTGGTGAATGCAGAGCGTTATATTACCGAAGAATTAAAAGAGTACGAAACACAAATTCTTGGTGCAGAAGAAAAAATTCTTGCTATAGAAAATCAATTATTTATTGAATTGTTACAAGAAATTATCACTAAACTTTTACCGATTCAACAAACGGCAAAAGCAATTGCATTTTTGGATGTTTTGTCAACTTTTGCAGAAATAGCAGAGAAAAATAATTACACAAAACCTTCTCTTAATGATGGTTTTGAACTAAATATAAAAGAAGGTCGTCATGCTGTGATTGAGCAACAATTACCAATTGGTGAACAATATGTGTCGAATAATGTTGAGTTAAATTCGGATCATCAGCAAATTATTATGATTACTGGACCAAATATGTCTGGTAAATCGGCGCTTTTACGTCAAACTGCTTTGATTGTTTTGATGGCGCAAATGGGAAGTTTTGTTCCAGCTCAAGCTGCAGATTTAGGAATCATTGATAAAGTTTTTACTCGAGTTGGTGCTTCAGATAATATTTCATCAGGTGAATCGACATTTATGGTCGAAATGAATGAGACAGCAAGTATCTTAAATAACATTTCGGAACGAAGTTTGATTTTATTGGATGAAATTGGTCGAGGAACTTCGACTTACGATGGAATTTCGATTGCATGGGCAATTGCAGAATTTTTACATCAAAGTGCCTTGAAACCAAAAACATTGTTTGCAACGCATTATCATGAATTGAATGAAATGTCAAAATCGATGGAACGTATCAAAAACTTTAATGTTAGTATCAAAGAAACAAAAGATACAATATTATTTTTGAGAAAATTAGTTCCAGGAGGAAGTGAGCACAGTTTTGGTATACATGTTGCTAAAATGGCTGGGATGCCAAAACGAGTGGTGGACAGAGCAAATGATGTGTTGAAAATTTTGGAAGCAACGAAAACAGATGAAGGAATCTCGAATAAAACGGAGAAAATAACGCAAGATAATATGCAATTAAGTTTCTTTCAGTTAGATGATCCAATTTTAGATTCTATAAGAGAAGAAATTCTGAACACAGATATCAATACGTTAACACCTGTTGAAGCATTGATGAAATTGAACGAAATCAAAAAGAAACTTGGTAAATAAACTTAAAAATATGAAGAAAATAATTTTAACTGTAGCAGGAGCTTTAGTATTAGCTTCTTGTGCTACAAACCCTGTTACCGGACGTAAATCGTTGTCATTAGTTTCTAATGCAGATTTATTTCCGACAGCTTACAATCAATATTCTCAGGTTCTTAAACAAGGGAAAGTAATTACAGGTACTGCCGATGCTAAAATGGTGCAAACAGTAGGGGAACGTTTAAAATATGCCGCTGAAAAATATTATCAAGAAAAGGGAATATCTTCTCAATTACAAGGTTATCAATGGCAATTTACGTTGTTAAATGCAAACGAAGTAAATGCATGGTGTATGCCTGGAGGTAAAGTTGCGGTTTATTCAGGTATTTTACCTGTTACCAAAGATGCAACGGGATTGGCTGTTGTTTTAGGTCACGAAATTGGTCACGCTTTGGCTGGTCATAGTGCGGAGCAAGCTTCTCAGCAAATGGCCGCACAAGGTTTAGGACAAATAGTTGGTGGATCCATTGGAAATGCAGAATATGCAAAAGTTTTTGAACAATTATATCCTGTAGGTGCACAAGTTGGTTTACTAAACTATTCTCGTAAAATGGAATTAGATGCTGATGTTACAGGATTGTATTTAATGGCGATGGCGGGTTATGATCCTTCTCAAGCAATTCCTTTTTGGGAACGTATGGCGGCGAAAAGTGGAAATGCAGGAGTTTCAGAATTCTTGAGTACTCACCCTTCGGATGCGACGCGTATGGCTAAAATAAAGGAAGCCTTACCAACTGCTTTAGCATATTACAATGCAAGTCCGTATAAAGGAAAATAGAATAGTTTTTATTCATTTGTAAAATATAAGCGAGTTAATTTGATAAATTGATTCGCTTTTTTTATATTTAGTATTCAAAACCACAATTAAAATTAAAATGATTAACAATTTTAGAATCAATTCGTTTTCTGAATATAAGAAAGCGTATAAAAAAAGTGTCGAGGAGCCTGAAAAATTTTGGGATAAAATTGCTGGAAACTTCGTTTGGCAAAAGAAATGGGACAAAACACTTGAATATAATTTTGAACAAGCAGATTTTAAATGGTTTCAAGGTGGACAACTAAATATTACCGAAAATGTTTTGGATCGTCATTTGGAAAAAAATGGAAACAAAACAGCTTTAATTTGGGAACCAAATAATCCTTTAGAGGAATCTAGAATTATTACATATCGTCAATTGCATTCAAAAGTTTGCCAATTTGCGAATGTCTTAAAAAATAATGGCGTACAAAAAGGAGATCGTGTGTGTATTTATATGCCAATGATTCCAGAATTAGCCATCGCGATGTTAGCTTGTGCTCGTATTGGCGCGGTACATTCTATTGTTTTTGCAGGATTTTCTTCTGCTGCAATTGCCTCTCGTATCAACGATGCGCAATGTAAGGTTTTGGTGACAGCAAACGAAGTTTTTCGTGGAACGAAATCAATTAACTTAAAAGCAATTTGTGATGAAGCCTTAAAAGATTGTGCTTCTATTCAGTCGTGTATTGTTTATCGACGTGCTATCGAGCCTACTTCTATGGTTGGTGGACGTGATAAATTTTGGATTGATGAAATGCATAAGGTAGACGATAATTGTCCTGCGGAAATTATGGATGCCGAAGATCCTTTGTTTATTTTGTATACTTCTGGTTCTACAGGAAAACCAAAAGGAATGGTGCATACATGTGGTGGATATATGGTGGAAACGGCTTATTCGTTCGATAATATTTTTCAAATGGAGCACAACGATATTTATTGGTGTACAGCAGATATCGGTTGGATTACAGGACATAGTTACATTATTTATGGACCTTTGGCTTGTGGAGCAACTTCAGTAATGTTCGAAGGAATTCCAAGTTTTCCTGATTTTGGACGTTTTTGGGAAATTGTCGAAAAATTAAAAGTGACACATTTCTATACAGCTCCAACAGCAATTCGTTCGTTAGCTCGTGAATCCTTAGATTATGTCGAGAAATATGATTTATCAAGTCTTAAAGTTTTAGGATCAGTTGGTGAACCAATTAACGAGGAAGCTTGGCACTGGTTTAATGATTATATTGGAAAAGGAAATTGTCCAATTGTAGATACATGGTGGCAAACAGAAACGGGATCTATTTTGATTTCGCCATTAGCAGGAATTACGCCGCTTCGTCCAACGTTTGCAACATTACCGCTTCCAGGAATTCAGCCAGTTTTAATGGATGAACATGGAAAAGAAGTAGAAGCAGTAAATGAAAAAGCAGAAGGACGTTTAGCAATTAAATTTCCTTGGCCATCTATGGCTCGTACTATTTATGGTAATCATAAACGCTATGTAGAAACCTATTTTTCAACATTTCCGGGATATTATTTTACAGGAGATGGAGCGTATCGTGATGTAATGGAAAATTATCGAATTACAGGACGTGTAGATGATGTAGTGATTGTTTCTGGACACAATTTAGGAACTGCACCAATAGAAAATGCGATAAATGAACACGAAGCTGTAGCAGAAAGCGCGGTTGTTGGTTATCCTCATGATATCAAAGGAAATGCATTGTATGCTTATGTGATTTTGCAAGATGGAGTACAAGGTTCACCAGAACTTGAAGCAGAAATAAAAAATGGAGTTTCTAAATTAATTGGAGCAATTGCAAAGCCAGATAAAATACAGTTTGTTTCAGGTTTACCAAAAACGCGAAGCGGAAAAATTATGCGTCGTATTTTAAGAAAAATAGCAAGCAACGAAACTGATTTTGGCGATACATCAACATTATTAGATCCAGATGTTGTAACTGTTATTCAGAAAGGAAAAGTTTAAAGTAAGGCTGAGGTTAAGATTTAGTCTAAGCTTATCAAAATAATTTTCAAAACAAAAAGCATTACCCAAAAAGTAATGCTTTTTTGGTTTGATTATTTTGGATAAATTTTCTCTTCTAAATTTCCTTTATATAGCCGATATTCAATGCATTTTTTGTAATTTTGTTGACTTTTTAAAGGTATGATAAAAATTTCACCAGTTTTAGAATCGTATTTAGATCATCATGTGGATCAAGAACCTGAAATCTTGAGCCGTTTACGTGTTGAAACTTATCAATGTACAACGCAGCCACACATGATTTCGGGAGAATATCAAGGTCGTTTGTTAAGTATTTTGTCAAAGATTTTAGCCCCAAAAACTATTTTAGAGTTAGGAACTTTTACAGGTTACGCAACATTGTGTTTGGCAGAAGGTTTGATTGCTGATGGAAAAATCATTACGATGGATAAAAATGATGAATTGGAATATTTGTGCAGAAAATATTTTGATGAATCTGAATTTGCTTCAAAAATTGATTTTAGAATCAATGATGCACGCGAAGAATTAGAAACAATCGAGAAAAATTCTGTAGATTTAGCTTTTATTGATGCTGATAAAGAGAGTTATCCTTATTATTTTGAAAAAGTTTTAGAACTTTTACGTCCAGGAGGAACCATGTTAGTTGACAATGTTTTGTGGTACGGAAAAGTAATGATGGAAGAGGAAGATAAAAAAGATCCTTCGACAAAAATTTTGAAAGAATTTAATGAAATGGTAACGAAAGACAAACGAGTAGAGTCGATAATTTTACCAATTCGTGACGGAATTACGTTAATTCGAAAAAAATAATGAAGTACGCCATTTGTCAAGTAAGTGTTGCGCCATTGCGCTACGAAGCAAGAGATTCATCAGAAATGGTGAGTCAGGTTTTGTTTGGAGAAAAGTTGATTATTTTAGAAGAATTAGAAAAATGGACTAAAGTTCAGTTAGCTTTTGATGGTTACGAAGGTTGGCTAGATCCAAAACAAATTGTAGAAATTTCGGAAGAAGAATATAATAAAGATTCGATCGAGAAATTTGCAATTAATCCGTATAATCATGCGATGGAAAATGGCTTGCCAATGACGTTGACAATTGGAGCTGAGGTTCGTACTTTGAATGAAAGTAAAATCAAAATTGGTCCAAAATGTTTTGAATATTTTGGGGTATATACGTCTGGTAAAAAATCAAAAGATCAATTGGTAGAAATTGCAAAAGCCTATCTAAATGTACCTTATTTGTGGGGAGGAAAATCTTCGTTCGGTATTGATTGTTCTGGTTTAACGCAACAAGTGTACAAAATAGGTGGCTATAAAATTCCAAGAGATGCTTATCAACAAGCGGAAATGGGTGAAGTTTTGAGTTTTGTAGAAGAAGCAGAACCAGGTGATTTAGCTTTTTTTGATAATGCAGAAGGTCTAATTATTCATGTCGGAATTATGTGTGGCAATGGAAAAATTTTGCACGCACACGGAAAAGTTAGAATTGATCCAATCGATACAAATGGAATTTTCAATACCGATTCTCAAAAATATTCGCATAAACTGCGATGCATTCGAAAATTAATTCCTTAATAATAGAGCAAAAATCATTTCGAAAGAAATGATTTTTTTGTTTTAATTGAAATCAAATCTAAATAGGATATAATCAAGTATTAAACTATTTTTTAATTGGATTTAGCTGTAACTTTAGTAAACACTAATCGATTGAAATAATGTCTATAAAAATTCCTGAAAATTTAAAAGGGTTATCTGATTCTGAAGTCAAAAAAGCTCAACAACAATACGGAGATAATGCTATAAAGGGTGAACAGAATTCTGCTTGGTATAGTTTATTATTTGATATTCTAAAAGAACCAATGACGCTAATTTTGATTGCTGTATCAATTATTTATGTGTTGGTTGGTGATTTGGGCGAAGCTGCATTTATGTTTGTGGCTATTGTTGCTGTGACAGGAATTTCATTTTACCAAGGTTCTCGTAATCAAAAAGCTCTGCAAGAGTTAGAAAAGTTGAACGAACCTTTGAGTTCAGTTATTCGTAATGGACGATTAGTTGAGATACCAACACACGAAATTACAATTGGTGATTTGTGTATTACGGAAGAAGGAAAAATGATTAATGCGGATGGAAATATTGTTCATAGTAATGATTTTTCGGTGAATGAATCGGCTTTAACAGGCGAAAGTATGTCAGTTTTTAAAGATATAGATCATCCAGAAATTTACAGTGGAACTTTGACAGTTTCTGGTTTGGCTATTTTTGAAGTGACAGCCATTGGAGCAGAAACGAAGTTGGGAAAAATAGGAACGTCAATTTTATCTATAAAAGAAGAAAAATCGCCTTTGCAATTGCAGATAGAAAAATTTGTGAAAGGAATGGCAATCATTGGAATTATTGTTTTTGCAATGGTTTGCGGATTCAATTATTTTCAAACAAAAGACATTGTAAGTAGTTTATTAAACGGTTTGACTTTGGCAATGTCTATTTTACCCGAAGAAATACCAGTTGCATTTACTACATTTATGGCATTGGGTTCATGGAAATTATTACGCGAAGGAATTATTGTAAAAAAGAGTAGCGTTGTCGAAACTTTAGGAAGCACAACTGTTATTTGTAGTGATAAAACAGGCACAATTACCGAAAATTCGATGAAATTGAAAGCGATTTATGATGCAAAAATGTCTACGGTTTTTGATGAAATTCAATTCAATGATGTCGAAATTTCTAAGATTATACAATATGCGATGTGGAGTAGTGAACCTGTTCCATTCGATCCAATGGAAAAAACGTTGCACCGAGTTTACGAACAAACACAGGTTGATGAGCGCAATCAATATCAAATGTTTTTCGAATATCCTTTATCTGGAAAACCTCCGATGATGACGCATTGTTTTAAAAATAAAGATAATCAACGAATAATTGCGGCAAAAGGTGCTCCAGAAGCTATTTTACAAGTTTCGAATCTTTCTGATCAACAAAAAGATCATTTACGAAACGTTATTCGCGATTTTGGAACAAAAGGTTTCCGACTTTTGGGTGTTGCAAAATCTACTTTTAATTCAAACGATTTTCCAAAACAACAACAAGATTTACCTTTTGAATTGTTAGGTTTTGTTGTCTTTTATGATCCGCCTAAAAAGGGAATAAATGAGGTTTTCGAGAAAATATATAATGCCGGAATAAAAGTAAAAGTAATTACAGGCGATAATGCCGAAACTACGATGAGTATTGCGAATCAGGCAGGAATTATTCATGCTGAAGATAGTATTACAGGAAGTGAAATTACACAACTTTCTGAAAAAGAATTATTAAAAGCAGCCGACGAAAAAGTCTTATTTGCACGAATGTTTCCCGAAGCAAAATTAGCCGTCGTGAAAGCTTTGAAAGAGGATGGAGAAGTAGTTGCAATGTTGGGCGACGGAGTAAACGATGGACCAGCATTGAAAGCCGCACACATTGGTGTTGCAATGGGCGAAAAAGGAACTGAAATAGCCAAACAAGCTGCGCAATTAATTTTAACAAATGATGATTTAGGAAAATTAGTTATCGGAATAGCTGCTGGAAGACGCATTTATACGAATCTTAAAAAAGCTGTTCAATACATTATCTCGATTCATATTCCAATTATATTAATTGTTTCATTGCCGTTGTTTTTAGGTTGGGCTTTTCCGCAAATTTTCACACCGGTTCATGTTATTTTCTTAGAATTGGTAATGGGACCAACCTGTTCTATTGTGTATGAAAACGAGCCTTTAGAGAAAAATTCTATGAACGAAAAACCTCGTCCTATGACGGAAACTTTTCTGAATTGGAAAGAACTTTCAACAAGTATTATTCAAGGAATTATCATCACATTAGGATTGCTTTTTGTTTATCAATACACTTATCAGTTAGGCGGAAATGAAGAGAAAACCCGAGCAATGGTTTTTACAACGTTGATTTTCTCAAATGTTTGGTTAAGTTTAACGAATAGATCGTTTTATTATAGCTTGTGGTCAAGTTTTAAAAATAAAAATAATTTAATGGTTGGCGTTATAATTCTTACATTGCTTATACTTTTTGCAATACTGTATATAAAGCCAATTTCTTTATTTTTTAAAGTTTCTTCGTTGAATCTAAAAGAATTAGGAATGGCGATGCTTGTAGCAATGTTATCTGTATTGTGGTTTGAAGTTTATAAATGGATTAAACGTAGGAGAAAAAATTGAGTAAAATGGTAATATTTAGGTTTATTGATTCGTTATAACGAATCAATAAACTCAACTGTTTTTGCCAAAGTCGGCGTCCTATTCTCTTTGTAAGGTGTATGTTTTGCATCAGGAACAAGATAACTTTCTTTTCTTCCTTTTACATTGTTGATAATTCCATTTACTTGCTCAATCGAACCATATTCATCATCAATTCCTTGAATAACCAAAGTTGGACATTCGATGTTTTGCAATTCTTTTCGAATATCAAAATCAATAAAATCTGGGCGTAACCAAGTTTCTGTCCACATCTCAAAAACTTTCTGCGTTTTATCGCCATGATATTTTGTCAAACGTTCTTTCAAATTAGTTTCTGCATATGCAATTTTTGCATCTCTGATTCCTTGTAAAGAAATTTCTTCTACAATAATGTGCGAACCAACTACAACAATTCCTTTTAAATTTTGATGATATTTCGAAGCATAAAGTAACGCAATCGATCCGCCATCGCTATGTCCAAATAAAATAATGTCTTTGAAGTTGAAATATTGAACCAAATCATTTAGAAAATCTGCTTCATCATGCATGT
The DNA here is from genome assembly GCF_002431085.1 of Empedobacter sp. UBA5924. Classification (NCBI taxonomy): domain Bacteria; kingdom Pseudomonadati; phylum Bacteroidota; class Flavobacteriia; order Flavobacteriales; family Weeksellaceae; genus Empedobacter; species Empedobacter sp. UBA5924. The sequence continues at coordinate 34,927 of NZ_DJDM01000034.1, read as the reverse complement.
AAGTCAATTCGCGACGATCAATGGTAAAAGGCGACGATTTTCCATAACCTTTTCTATCGTAGATGAATAAATTACAATTTGTTTTTTCGGCAACTTCTTTTGGGAAATCTCTCCAAAGTTGGGTGCAACCTAAGGAATCGTGTAAAAAAATAAGTGTTGGATTTTCTGGATTTATTTCGTGGTGAACATAATGAATATTGGCGTTGTTGATTTCTAAACTATTTTCTATTTCCATTTTATGTAGTGATTTTTTCGAAAGCTAAAGATAACAAAAATGCCTCGATTTTATTTATTCGAGGCATTTATATCATGATGATTAAAAATTATTATTTAATAAAATCTGTAATAATTTCTAAGGTTTTTGCTTTTGCAGTTTCTAAATCGTCGTTCAATAAAATGATATCAAACTCTTTAGCTTTTTCCATTTCAATTCCTGCTTTATCAATACGTTGTTTCAATTTATCTTCGCTTTCTGTGTTGCGAGAAATTAAACGTTCTTTCAATATTTCCAAAGATGGAGGATTTACAAATACTGTTAAACATTGATCTCCGTACAATTTTTTGATATTCAATGCACCAATAACATCAATATCAAAAATTACAGAATTTCCTTCAGATGTAATGCGATCAACTTCCGATTTTAAAGTTCCGTAAAAATTATCGCGGTAAACTTCTTCGTGCTCTACGAATTCGTCGTTTGCAATTTTTGCCTTAAATTCTTCTGGTGTTAAGAAATAATAGTCTTCTCCGTGAGTTTCACCTTCGCGTTTATCTCTAGTTGTACAAGAAATAGAAAATTTGATATTCTCCAATTGTTCTAAAGCGTAACGAACCAAAGTTGTTTTTCCTGCGCCTGATGGAGCCGAAAAGACGATTAATTTTCCTTTTTTCATTATAAAATGTTTAACGATTGTTCTTTAATTTTTTCTAATTCATCTTTCATCTGAACAACAATTTTTTGCATTTCAGAATGATTTGATTTAGAACCTAATGTATTGATTTCACGACCAATTTCTTGCGAAATAAATCCTAGTTTTTTTCCATTTGATTCAGTTCCAGCTAATTCTTTTAAGAAATATTCGCAATGGTTTTTTAGACGAACTTTTTCTTCTGTGATATCAAATTTCTCCAAATAGAAAATTAATTCTTGTTCGAAACGATTTTGATCAACATCAACTTTTAATTCTTCTAAACGTTTATTGAAACGTTCTTTTATAGTTTCAATTCGTTCTTTTTCAAAAGGGACAACTTGTGTTAAAAGCTCAAGAATGTTATTCAAGTTTAAAGTCAAATATTTCTCTAAAACTTTTCCTTCATCTAATCTAAATTGATTTAATGCGTCGATCGCATCAATAATTGTTGCGCGAATTTGATTCCATTCGTCTTCACTCAAATCGTCTTGCGTGTACGAAATAACGTCTGGAAGGCGCATTACTACAGGCAATAATTCACCATCAGTCACATTTGGTGTGATTGATTTAAATTCTGCCATATAACTTTTGATTAATTCAGCATTTATATTTTGATTTCTTGCAGCAGGATTTAACTCTACTAACATCGAAAAATCAACTTTTCCACGTTGAACTTTTTCTGAAATAAGGTTTCTGATTTCTAATTCTTTTTCACGATAAAAAGAAGGAATTCTCGTGTTTAAATCTAGTGTTTTACTGTTTAAAGAACGGATTTCTATCGTTACTTTTTTCTCAGGTAATTCCAATACGGATTTACCGTAACCTGTCATAGATGCTATCATAATTGTAAAATTATGCGAACAAAATTACAATAAATTAACGTAATGCGAACTGAATTATCATCTTTAATCATTTTAAAGTTTAACATTTTGCTAAAATTTTGATGAACTTAAAACATTTATCTTTAACAAAAAACAAACTAAAAATAACTATGACAAATCAAGAATTGTACAAAGGAATTGCAGAGGATGGATTGAGTTTACCTTCTACAATGGGAATTTTTCCTTCGTCGAAAGATTTTGTATTTTCAAGAGAATCAATTGAAAAAAGTCTAAAATCAACCGATTATTTTCAATTAATCAATTTTGATCTTATCGAGATTGATAAAGACGAAAATGGAGCTGTAAAGCAAGAATATCAACTTGTAGTGTCTTATTTGGAGGAAGAATTTGATGTGAATTTGTATGTTGTGGATGCGAGAAGTAACGATTATTCTGAATTTGGTTTTGGAAATATGATTTCGGACGAAGAAATGGAAATTGCAACGCAACAAGATTTTTATTTGGAATCTGTGATGTATTTTGGAAATGATGCATTGGATAGTTTTCATTTGCAATTAAAAATTATGCAAGCAATTGTTGAAAACCCGTCTATTGTTGTCGATTTTATGCCTTATCGTTTGCTTTCTGGTAAATGGGCTAAAGTGACAGCAGAGTCAGAAATTCCGCCTGCGCCTTCGTATTTATATGTGATTCATGGCGTTTATGATGAGGATGAAAATGGCGATCGCGTGTATTGGATGCATACGCATGGTTTGCATCGTTGCGGTTCTGTGGAGTTGGAGATGTTGAACATCAAAGATGGAGTAGAGCAGATGAATTCGGCTTTGGATATGATTGTAAATGCGTTTATCAAACCAGATTTTCGTTCGCCAGAAAATGAAGAATTTAATATTGGTTATGATGGTTTGGATATTACATTTTGTTGGAAACGTTGGGAAGATGTTGTGAAAGATTATCCTGCAACAATTCCGGGAGGTTACAATGAACGTCAGCCAGAAAACGAAAATTATGAACCTTGTGGCGTTTTGTTAGCGGTGCAAGAAGGACATACATTGACACCAGAAGTTTATGCGGCGACAATTGCAGATAATCCGATTTTCTTTATTAGCGATCAGGAAACGGAACGAATGTCAGCCTTGGCTTATCAACGTTTTGAATTGTATAAAAAAGCATTTAACACATATTTTAATCCAGAAGCAGATGAAGAAAATTATTATCGATTTTTAATTAAATTAGGATTTGATGTCGATCATGAAATGAATAAGGAACACATTTGGTTTGATGTGTACGGAATCAATGAGAACAACGAAATTTTTGGCGTTTGTTTGAATCGTCCTTATGCTGTAGAAGGTTTGAATGAAGGAGATGAAGGTCTTTATCCGCAAGAAATGATTACCGATTGGTTAATTTACACGCCGACAAACACCATCACTCCTGATAATATTTACACTATTGATTAATCAACGCACCATTTTTCCACACATTTGTTGGTTGTAATTGTCCTTGATAATAGATAATATTACGATAATCGAAGGTAGAGAAGCTGATAAAATCGGCTTTTTTACCTTTTTCTATTGTTCCACGATCAACTAAATTTAAAGCCTTTGCAGCACGAAAAGTAATTGCAGCTAAAACTTCTGCCATTGATAATTTTTCAAAAGTAGCTAAAACAGAAGCTTGTGTAAGAAGATTTCCCATTGGAGCTGAGCCAGGATTCCAATCCGAAGCAATCGAAACGCAACAACCAGCATCTAACAATTTTCGAGCAGGTGCATATTGCATTCCCAAACCGATAGAAGCGCCAGGTAAAACAGTTGCAACAACATCAGAATTGGCAAGTTTTTTCACTTCTTCTTCTCCTGAAAATTCTAAATGATCTGCACTCAAAGCATCGAATTTTGTAGCTAAATAACTTCCTCCAGCTGTAAATTGATCAGCGTGAATCGTAATATCAAAACCTTGATTTTTTGCTTCGTTTAAGAAATAATCGCCTTCCTCAACAGAGAAAGCAGATTGTTCCACAAAAATATCGATACGATTTGCTAAATCATCAGATTTTAATTTAGGAAAAACTTCTTTCACCAAAAGTTCTAAATATTCTTTGTTCGAACCTTCAAAATCTTTTGGTTTCATATGCGCACCTAAAAAAGTAGGAATCAAATCAATCTCACTTTCTTGATTCGCCATATTTATCGCTTCTAACATTTTAATTTCACCCTCAACAGAGAGAGCATAACCAGATTTTACTTCAGCAGTTGTGATTCCTTGTTTAGCTAATTGGGCAATATGTTTTAGCGTAATATCTTTCAGTTCGTCAACTGTTTTCTTACGTGTTTCTGTCACAGTAGACCAAATTCCACCACCACTTTCGGCAATTTCTAAATAGGTTTTTCCGTCCAAACGCATGGCGAAATCTTTGGCACGATTTCCTCCAAAACAAACGTGTGTATGCGAATCTACAAATCCAGGAAGAAGAATTTGTTCCGTTTCGATATGTTCAATTTCGATAGTTGGATGTTGTTGAGAAAGCGTTTCGAAATTTCCTATTTCTACAATTGTTTCATCATCAATAATAATTCCTCCATCTTCGAGAACTTCGACTTGGTTTTCGTGAATAGCACCTTTTAAAGGTAAATTGGCAAGTGTTATAATTTGTCTGAAAGGACCGATTAATTTCATTTTTGTTGTTTTATAACACAAGTTTACGAAATTTAAGGGAGAATTTGTAGATAAGCTGAACTTGTTATCAAATAAGATATGATTCTAAAATGAGTTTGCAATGACTTAATTTTTATCGTAAGTCAGTCGATAAAATAGCGTAGCCATAATTATCTGCCCAACCAGATTTTAGAGGAAGAAGCTTTCTGGTATGTGCTTCTCGAATCATTCCAACTTTTTCAAGAACTTTGTAAGAACCAATATTTTCAATTGCGCATCCAGCTTCGATTCTATGAAGATTTAACGTATTGAATCCAAAAGAAATAATTTCTCTTAAAGCTTCTGTTGCAATTCCTTTGTTCCAAAAATCTGGATGAAGTTTAAACCAAACTTCTGCATTCTTGTATTTAGCCCTACCTAAATTTAAAGAAATTAATCCATCAAATTGATTGTCATTTTCGATAACAAAAGTATAAGCTTGTGGTTGTTCTCCTTGATTAGATTTTACTAAATCTTTTACATGAAGAATTGTAACCTCTATATTTTCTGGAATTCCTACGTGTTGTATTAATCAACTTCTTCGATAGAATATAATTGATGAATTGTTTCAGTATCATCAAGTGTGACTGGTCTCAAAGTTAAACGTTCAGTTTTAAGAATTACATTTATATAAATTACTTTTTCTTCAAATAAGTTGGGTCGTTGGGATATTTAATTACCTTGAGTAATGTAATAATTGTAAAAATAACGAAGATTAATATCACGATTGCGCTAAGAATGATGCGGTTATTTTGTTCGTTGTTGAACCCAAGGTAAAGCTCGAAAGCTGCCCAAACAATTATTAAAATTTGTGGTAAAAGTGCGCCGAAAATATTTTTTGTCATTTTATTCTTCTATTGAGTTATAAAAATAAGAAAAATAAAAAACCTGCTTATTAAAAGCAGGTTAAAAATATTATTGAGTGACTAATTTTGTTTCATTAAGAATTGGTTCTCTTTTTAGAATATTTGTTGCTACTTCTACAGTTTCTTCTTTTTCTTCGAAAATTGGTGCTTCTTGCATAAATGCAATTGCTGGAGCTTCTTCTATTTTTGGTGGCGTGTTATCAAATTTGTAATTAAATCCAATTCCAAGTGTTTGTTTAATCTGTGTTTTTTTGATTTGATCTTCATCATACAATAGGTTGACACTTACTTGTGCCGAAACAAACTTGTTCACTTTCATATCCAAAATTCCTTGATAAGCAACGTCCATATTTCCGAAATTTTTCAGGTAATCTGCATAGATTCCGACACGGTTATCATAAGAAATTCCTTCCATAATTTGTAGTTTATATCGCGCACCTAAATATGCACCGAATTCAAATAAAGTATTGTCTCCATCATTTTTAAGTCCAAAATTTCCTTTTTTCTGTAAATCTTTGTCTAAGACAAAGGTCATTCTTGGTGTAAATGGGTGAATATTAATTTGAAAATTTTCGCTTGGTTTGTAATCAATACCCAATCCTAAACTTAAATAACCTGGAGCCATCAAGGCTGAAATCTTCGTTTTTGGATCTCTTGAATAATCAAAACCATCTGTAAATTGTGTGCGAAAATTCATAGAGGAAGCTAAATACCAATGATTTCCGATGCTGTAACCATAAGAAGAAGTTAAGTCGATAACATCATTTGTTTTGCGAGAACTTTCGCCTTTGTTAGTCTGGATTCCGTATCCTAAAACAACACGATTATCCCAAATATGTTTCTCTTTTGTCAAGTTAAATTCGTAATCTAAACTTCCGTTCAGCGCAAACGAATTTACACCTCCCGCAACCCAATTACTGAATGCACTTTGAGAAAATAAAAGTGAATTATTTCCCGAAACGAACCATCCTGGTTGACGGCCATCAAATTTTTGATCTTTTAAATAACGCTTGCTATCAGTAGCTACTTTACCATCTTTTACTGTTTGCGCAAAAGTTGTAGCACTTCCTAAAATTGCTAATACAAATAAAAATTTTTTCATGTAGATTTGATTGATTTATATTAACTTACTCCAAAAATATGGATTCTGATTTAATATATGTTGATTTTTCGTCAATTGTATTTTTATCAAAAACTTGATCATAGTTTTGTTTATCCAGTTTTATTCTAGGTAATTTGACTGGGGAAATGCCAGATGTATCGAAATATGGGAGAATTTCCTTCTTTCTACGTTTCTTCTTATCTTTTTTCTTAGTACTGTCTATTTTATATGTTAAGCCAATTCCGAGGGCTTGTTTAAATTGTGTTTGAGTAACTTGATCTTCATCATAAATCAAATTGATGGTTAATTGTGTGGACATAAAATTATTAATTTTCATGTCTAATAATCCAGCATATACAATATCGAGGTTATAAAATTTGTTCGAATAATTAGAGAAAATTCCAATATTATTATCGTAAGTTACGTTATCAAAAAGTTTCATTTTGTATCGACCACCTAAATATGCTCCAACTTCAAAAAGAAACGTATCTCCATCGTTTCGTAAACCATAAGTTCCTTTCTTTTGCAAATCTTTGTCTGCTACAATTGTTGTTCTTGATGTTAAAGGTTGAAAACTGACAGAAAAATTAGAATTTGGCGTATAATTCGCACCGACCCCAATTGTTACATATGCAGGCGCAAATAAGTTTGATAGTTTTGTTTTTGGAGTTGTTCCGTAATTGTAACCTGTAGAAAACTGTGAACGAATATTAAGTGATGAGGTTAGGTACCACTTTTCTTTTATCAAATATCCATAAGAAGTTGTGATATTTAGATTGTCAGCAGTTTTACGCGTTCCATTGGTTTTATTGTCTAAAAAACCATATTCAAAAATAAAACGATTGTCCCAAAAGTGTTTCTTTTTTCGGAAATTAAATTCGTAATCAGCTTTAGCATTTAGTGAAACCGAATTTTCACCACCTGCCATCCAATTGGAAAAGGTATTTTGATTAACGGTTAAAGTATTTGCACCATAAATTTCCCAACCCGATTTTCGTCCTGTAGTATCCACTTTGGATTTCAGATATTTTCGACCATCAATAATTAGATTTCCACTAGTATCTAAAAATTGAGCCGAACTAAAAAGTGATAGGACTAAAAATATAATTGAGAAAATTAGTCTCATTTTAAAAAAAATATCTTTGTTTAAAATTGAAAAATTCCAAACAAAGATATCTAATTTATTTTGTAAGGCTAAAAACCTTTCTTAATTATTTTGCCAACCTTTCAACCATTTCACTAATGTATCCACCCAATCTTGACGATCATTCAAACAAGGGATGTATGTAAATTGCTTACCACCAGCTTTTAAGAATTCTTCTTGTCCTTCCATCGAAATTTCTTCCAAAGTCTCCAAACAATCCGAAACAAAGGCAGGGGTGCAAACCGCTAAATTCTTAACGCCTTGTGCAGGAAATTCTTCTAACATGTGGTCTGTATAAGGTTTAATCCAAGGATCACGACCTAAACGAGACTGAAAAGAAGTGGTATATTTATCTTCTGGTAATTGCAAATATTCGGTTACCAAACGTGTCGTTTCAAAACATTGATTACGATAAGTTTCAATAGGTAATTTGCTCACTTTTGCAGCACGAAGTGCTTTATTATCGTGACGTTCTGGAATTCCGTGATAAGAAAACAATAATTTATCAAAATTCTCAGGTAATTTTTCTTTGATTGATTCAGCTAAAACTTTGATATAATCTGGATGATTGTAAAAAGCTTTCAAGAAATTAATGTTGGTATCTTTGTAGCTTTTTTTCTGAATTTCAAGCACTTTATCCGCAACAGTTTCTGTAGAAGACATCGTGTATTGAGGATACAAAGGAACAACCAAAATGTCGCGAACTCCTTTGTCATAAAGCTCTTGTAAACCAGCTTCTATTGAAGGGTTTTTGTAACGCATTGCCAAAACAACTGGAATATCCATTTGTTTTTGTACCATATCTCTCAAAATTTTAGAGTAAACAATCAAAGGAGAACCTTCTTTTGTCCAAATTTTTCGGTAAGCTTCAGCAGATTTTTCTGGTCTTTTTGGTAAAATAAATAATTCAACAACAGTTTTACGAATAATCCAAGGAGAATCTAAAACTTTCTTATCCATTAAAAATTCGCGTAAATAAGTTCTTACGTCTTCAACATTGGTAGAATCGGGCGAACCTAAATTCACTAATAATATTCCTTTGCTCATAATTCTTTTTATCTAAAAAAATATTGCGTTCTTTGTAGGTGTAAAAGTACGGAGGATAATTTAATTTGTCCTTCGTAATATCATCATTATAATTTATATCATCATTTTATGTCAGATTTATTAAATCCTGATAAAGAATTTTATCCAGACGACGATCTAAATCACGAAAATACTGTTCGTCCGCAAAGTTTTGATGATTTTGCTGGGCAAGCGCATATTCTCGAGAATCTAGAAGTTTTCGTAAAGGCGTCTAAACTTCGAGGCGAAGCGTTGGATCACGTTTTGTTGCATGGACCTCCAGGTTTGGGAAAAACGACATTGGCAAATATTATTGCGAATGAATTAGGTGTAGGAATCAAAATTACATCTGGACCAGTTCTCGATAAACCGAGTGATTTAGCTGGTTTATTGACGAATTTGGAAGAAAATGATGTGCTTTTTATTGATGAAATCCATCGTATGTCTCCCGTTATCGAAGAATATTTGTATTCGGCAATGGAAGATTTTAAGATTGATATTATGATCGAATCTGGACCAAATGCACGTTCGGTTCAAATTGGTTTGAATCCTTTTACATTAATTGGTGCAACAACGCGTTCTGGTTTATTAACTGCGCCGCTTCGTGCTCGTTTTGGAATTAATTTCCGTTTCGAATATTATAATGTTGAATTATTAAGTACGATTGTTGAGCGATCTTCTCGTATTTTAGACACACCAATTGACGAAAGAGCGGCGATAGAAATTGCAGGTCGTAGTCGTGGAACTCCTCGTATAGCAAATGCTTTATTGAGAAGGACTCGAGATTTTGCACAAATTAAAGGAAATGGAAAAATTGATTTATCAATTGCTGAATTTTCTTTAAAAGCTCTAAAAGTTGATGATAATGGTTTAGATGAAATGGATAACAGAATTTTATCAACAATTATTGAAAAATTTAAAGGTGGACCAGTCGGAATTACAACTTTAGCAACAGCAGTTGGAGAAAATGGTGGAACATTAGAAGAAGTTTATGAACCGTATCTCATTCAAGAAGGTTATTTGATGCGTACTGCTCGTGGACGTGTGGCAACAGAAAAAGCTTTCAAACATATTGGTGTAAAATATCGTGGAGAAAATTCACCTCAAACCGATTTGTTTGATTTGTAATTTTGTTCTAAGTTCTAAGTTCTAAGTTCTAAGTTCTAAGTTCTAAGTTCTAAGTTCTAAGTTCTAAGTTCGTTGTCATTCCGACGTTAGGAGGAATCTAAAAAGAGAATAGTATTTATCATTAAAAATATTTTATGTTAGAATTAAGACCTAATTGCGAAAATTGTGGAAAGAATTTATTGCCAAATTCAACAGAAGCGATGATTTGTACATTTGAATGTACTTTTTGCAAAGATTGCGTTGATAATATTTTGGAAAATGTTTGTCCGAATTGTGGCGGTAATTTTACTCCAAGACCTATTCGACCAAATAAATATTTATCTAAATATACTGCATCTACGCAAATTGTGTTAAAAAAGTTAATCTAACAGAATTTGAGAATTTAAAGATATTTTACCTGAAAATCGTTAATCTCAATTTAGGAAAAATTAAATAAGATGTGATGTTGAAACGAGTTCAACATGACAATATCATTCCGATGTTAGGAGGAATCTAAGATTCTTCATTTCACTAATGTTTCATTCAGAATGACAAAATTTAATTTCGTCGATATAATAATTATAAATTCATAATTACGAATTAACTAATGCTCCTTCAAACAGAAGAACATATCAAAATAAAATGGTCCCATCGAATCAAAGAAAAAGCTGAAGCATTGGGATTTATTTCGTGTGGTATTGCCAAAGCAGATTTTTTGGAAGAGGAAGCTCCACGTTTAGAGTCTTGGTTAAAGAATAATTATCATGGAGAAATGCAGTATATGGAAAATCATTTCGATATGCGACTGGATCCTCGAATTTTGGTCGAAGGAGCAAAATCTGTGATTTCGTTGGCGTATAATTATTACCAAGATTTAGATCGAAATCCTAATTCTTACAAAGTTGCGATGTATGCGCAAGGCGAAGATTATCATTTTGTCGTGAAGGAAAAAGTGCGCGAGTTGTTAGATTTTATTCAAGAAGAAATAGGGGAGGTGAGCGGAAGAGCTTTTACCGATTCAGCACCAATTCTGGAACATGCATGGGCGAAAAAAGCTGGAATTGGTTGGGTTGGAAAAAATTCGTTGACGTTATCTAAACAAAAAGGTTCGTTTTTCTTTTTATCCGAATTAATTATTGATTTGGATTTAGCCTATGATTCTCCAATCGAAACAGATCATTGTGGAAAATGTACGCGTTGTATTGATGCTTGCCCAACTGAGGCAATCTTACCCAATAAAACAGTGAACGGAAGTCAGTGTATTTCGTATTTTACAATTGAATTGAAAGATCAAATTCCGACCGAAATGAAAGGGAAATTTGATGATTGGATTTTTGGTTGTGATGTTTGTCAAGAAGTTTGTCCGTGGAATCGTTTTTCGTTGCAAACGAAAGAAACTCGTTTTGTTGGTAACGAAAAAATTAATCAATTCTCGAAGAAAGATTGGGAAGAAATTACAGAGGATGTTTTTCGAGAAATTTTTAAGAAATCGCCTGTAAAACGTACAAAATTTGATGGTTTGAAAAGAAATATTGATTTTGTAAAATCACTATAATTCGTGAAAATTTTTGGTTTAGATTTTGTTAGCTTTACTTCAAGAAAATCGAATCAAAAAATGAAAAAAAGTTTATTCATTCTTACTACTTTTTTAGTCTATTTTGTGCAAGCTCAATTTGGGATTGTGCAAGATAAAGATGGTTTTGCAAATGTGCGAGATGATAAAAATATTTCGTCTAAAATTGTTGCTAAAGTCAATTCAAATTCAATTTATCCAATTGATTCTGATGAAGAAAACTTGAAATGGTATTTAGTTGAATATCAACCTGAAAAAGCTGGTTATGTTTACTATGATCGAATCAAAAAGTTAGAAGATTTTGAAACTATTTCACCAACTTCAGTCAATGATTCTAAAATAGAATTTTCGGTTGCTGATTATACCATTCAGCTCGAAACGAAAGAATTTAATTCGAAAAAACATAAAATTTTCAAGGAAAGTGATTTTGTTTATGCGATTGATGAAAAAGATTTTTTTGGTTCGGATGGAATGATTCCTCAAACAGAATTCAAATCGTTTAAAATATCATTCAAAGGAAAAGAAATTATCATTCCAAAAGAATATTTTATCAATTTATATAATGCGAATTTATCAGCAACAAAACTTACTTACAATAAAGAGTTAAATCAATATTATTTGTTCGGTACATATAGCGATGGAGCTGGTGTTTATGATGCACTTTGGGTTTTGGATAATGGAAAAATTGTAAAACATATTGCTCAAATTAATGCTTATGCTTAGTCGATTTTTTTCAATTTTAGGGTGCTTCTTGCTATTCACTTCGATAATGTTTGCTCAAAAAGTAACGACTTCCAAATTTGGAGATATTTCGTACGAAATGAAGCAAAAACAAGTTGCAGCTTTAACACCAAATCAATTAGCTCTTTATGATGTAAATAATGCAGAAATGCCTGAACAGGACATTGAGTTGAATGGAATTAAATATCATATTTCGTACTATAAAAATTTGAAAACAAAACAATTTGAAGTCTATACGGTTTCGTCTGTCAGCTCTAAACTCTCGACTTTATCAGGAATAAAAATTGGAAGTTCGTTGGATGATTTATGGAAAGCATACAAAAAATATGATATTTCGGTGCAAGATATTTTTGAAGATGATGAGACAAAATCGGTTAGAGCTTTTTCAATAAATGATCCTGATAATGGATGTACATTAAATTTTTATTTGAAAAATAATAAAGTCGTAAAAATGGTTTTGTCGAATGAATCGGGATATTTAAACAATAATATTTATGAGGATTAAAATAACTTTATTAGGATTTTTCTTGCTTTCGGTTGTTGGATTTGGTCAGATTTCTACAACACGAATGAATGAACTGAAAATTGGTATGCGTCCGTTCGAAGTGTTGAAATTGTTAGGTGAAGAAATTGCTGCAATTGTTGATGAAGGAGAAACGAATGTCACCCTAAAAGGGATTGATTATACAATCGAAATAAGAAGTGGTTATTTGAGTAAAACAGAAAATGACACCTATTTAAGTTCTATTTCTACAACAAGTAAAAATATCAAAACTTTGTCTGGAATTGGAATTGGTAGTACGTTGGAGGATTTGTGGAAAGCTTATTCGTCAAAATATAATGTGTTTTTGGATAAATCGAATAATAATAACAGAGAATTTAGAATTGATGATAGAGAAAATGGTGTTATATTGACTTTTTCTTTGAAAAATGAAATTGTAACAACAATAAGATTGAGTTCTTATAACCCAGAAGAATGTACACTTTAAAATAATGATTAAAACCTAAATACATAAAAATGAAAAAAATATTTTTTATAGCTGCTTTTGTAGCTGGAATAGCTTTGCAAGCGCAAGTTTCTACAACTCGTATTAATGACGTAAAACTTGGAATGAAATTGTCTGAATTAGAAAAATTAACTGGACAAAAATTCAAAATAAAATTGAATGAATATGGTTATCCTGATGGTGATGTAACAATTGTCTCTAAAGGAGTAACATATAAAGTTGGATTGACAACAAATGGTGAGGAGACAGCAGGTTCTTCTACTTTAACTGTATATAGTGTAAAGTCTTCGGATTCTAGTCTTAAAACATTATCTGGAATTAAAATTGGCTCATCTTTGGATGAGTTAATTAATAAATATAAAAATCTGAATATTTCTATTTTCGATGGTTATGATGATAAAACGGATAAAAGAACAAAAGCTTTTCGTTATTTTAATGTTGAAGATTATGATAATGGATCGATTCTACAATTTTATTTAGTGAATGATAAAGTAGTTTCTTTCGATGTAATGTATAATGAAGGTTGTTAAAATGAATAAACAAAAAATTCCAACTCTTAGAGTTGGAATTTTTTGTTTAAAATTATTTTTTAATCACTTTTTTTGTGACGATGTTTCCATCTTTTAGGTGAATAGATAAAATATACATTCCAGCTGGATAATTTTTCAAATTAACTTCCGAACCTAATTCAATTCCAAGTAAACGACCGTTAAAATCATATAAATTCACATAATCAAAATTCTTAGCATTAATCTTTACTTTGTCTGTTGTTGGATTAGGAAAAACTTCTACAAGCGTTTGTTGATAATTGTAATCGTTCGCAGATAATTCAGCCCATGTATTTTCAGCTTTATCTCCGCCCCAAATTAACGTTGCTAAATACGGATTATCAATAAATGGATTTCGACTTCCTTGCGTTTCGGCAATAATTTCGTTTCGCACTTTCTCGAATTCAGATACTTTATCCTGTACATTCCATTTCAAAAACATATCAGGCATTCTATCTTCTTTGTTTGTCGTGGTATTGTTATACGCAACCAATTGAGGATCGGTTTCTAACCCATAATGTACATACATATACATAATAATTCGCGCCACATCTCCCGTCCATTCATCACCAGGATAAAAACCTCCATTGATCAATTTAGCTTGTCCTGTCACATCCTGCGCCCATTTTTCACGATAAGCATTGTTACCTCTTGTCGAATTTAATTGTCTATCAACTGCACGTAAATTGTGCGCATCAGTGCCTATACCAGGAATTTGCTCATTCATTTTTGGACTTGCCAATGATTTCGGAAAAACGTGTTCGCGTTCCCAAGTACCGGGAGCCGAAGAACCCGTATTTCTATTGTTGACATCGCGTGTGCGCTGTTCAGCATAAACAGTAGAATTATCAGTAAAACCATAAATCAATAAAACTCTGTCTTTAGAACCAATCTCTAAATCTGATTTCATTAAAATATTCCAAACTCCAGGCGTATAGCTAACTGCATGATGCGTAGCATTGATTAAATCGCGTAATTCTTCCTTTATCGTTTTTCCATTTTGTTTAAAATCAATCCCTTCATAATAGTCGGGTTGTTGCGCAAAAGCGGCAAAAGGAAATAAAAGAAGTAAAAATTTTTGCATAACTATTTATAAATATTTAACAAAAGTAAGTATTTATAAGTAGTTAATAAATGATATTAAGATTAACAATTATTAAAGTTTTTACTGAAATTGTTTAATGTATTGTTTAGGTGTCAAGCCGTATTTTTTCTTAAATGCTGATATAAAATGAGATGGATTTTCGTAACCAATTTCAAACGAGATATCTTTTACCATTTGTTGATTTTCTTCTAATTTATGCAACGCATATTCCAGTTTTTTATCCAATAAATAACCATAAACAGTTGTTCCATAAAGTTCTTTGAAACCTTCTTTCAGATGATATTCCGAGATCGAAAATTTTTCGCAAAGTTGTTTGATGGTTGGAGGATTTTTAAAATCAGCTAATAAATAATCTTTGATTTCTTTGATTCGTTTTCCTTCATTTTCATCATTCAAGAAAGGACAATGCTCAGTTTGATTTTCGATTTCAGAAAAATAAAGCGTGAACAATTCGTACATTTTTCCAATCAAAAATAAATTTTGAAATTGTGGAGAAAGTTTCATTTGTTCAATCTGATTCAAAACTAATTTTATCGCTGGCCCAATTTCGCGTTCAATATAAAATTTCTCTTGCGTCATGCTCGAAATCAAATTATTCTGAATTTGATATTCTGCAAACAATTGATGTAATTTCTGAATAGACAAAACCACAATATAAACCTTACTTTCTGCATTTATATTTAACGATAATGGAATGTCTAATGTTGGATAATAAAACAAAAAACTTTTTCCTTCGTTCAAATTGATTTTATAAATACCATTATTAAAATTAAATGTCAACGAACCTTTTGTACAAAAATAGAATTGTATATAACGCTTGTCAATTCCTTTTAGAATCGTGTCTGTAGAAGCTGTAAAGTTGTCTATTTGAGCGATAAATACGTCTGTTGACAATTTATACTCGTTAATTTTACTTTTATGGGTATTTTTTAAATCCATTTCGAATGATGAGGTTTGTCATATAAAAAACGTGATAATTGTCAACTTCGCTCTTTATAATGGTTTACATACAAATATAAACCTTTAATTTATAATTATTCTAAAAAAGCAAACTTTAATTTTTAGCGTTATTTTTTCTTTTTAAAGTTATTTTTCGAAGACTTTTGAAACTACTTTTGTATCAGTATTTGAAGAAATGGCAATTAGAGGTAATAAAACGGAAGAAAATTTTTACGTAATCGGAATCAGTTATGAAAAAGCTGACGCCATTACACGAGGTAAATTTACTTTTTTCCCGGAACAAGTTGAAATGTTTACACAAGATTCTAAAACGAATGGTTTAGAAAACTTTTTTATTGTATCAACTTGTAATCGTACTGAATTTTATGGTTTTGCAGAAAACGAAGATCAAATCGTTGAGCAATATTGTAAATACACAGAAGGTAATGCAGATGAATTCCGTCAATTTATGATGGTAAAAGAAGGAGAAGAAGCGATTACACATTTATTCCGTGTTTCGTCGGGATTAGAAAGTCAGATTTTAGGTGATTTTGATATCATCGGACAAATCAAAATTTGGTTTTCCCGTTTCAAAAAACAAGGCGCATCAAATGCTTTTTTAGAGCGTTTGGTAAATACTGCGATCCAAATTAGTAAAAAAGTAAAGAACGAAACTTTCTTAAGTAACGGTTCTGCTTCGGTTGCATATTCGGCAGTTAATTTTATTCAAGCAACGCAAGGAAACTTGGTCGACAAAAATATTTTGTTGTACGGAATTGGTAAAATTGGTCGTAATACATGCGCTAATTTGGTCAAACATTATCCAAATACAAACATTACGTTAATCAATCGTACAAAAGAAAAGGCAGAAGTTCTTGGATTGAAATATGATATTACCGTAAAAGATCACAGCGAATTAAAAGAAGAATTACAAAAAACAGATATTCTAATTGTTGCAACGGGAGCAAGTAATTACACGATTACAGAAGAAATGATTCCGTTCGATAAGGAAATGACGATTATTGATATGTCAGTTCCAGAAAATGTAATTCATACATTGGCTGCTCGCGAATCTATTCAATTGGTAAATGTGGACGGATTATCTAAAATGGTAGATGATACGATTGCGCAACGTCGCAATGCAATTCCAGAAGCTTTGGCAATTATAGAGGAGCATTCTACAGAGTTTTACGAATGGTTAGAAACCAGAGAATTGGTTCCAGCTATTCAATCTTTCAAAGATAGATTAGACTTTTTTCAGAGTTTTGCTTTAAATAATTTGAAAAAAGATAATGTAAACATTGACGAAAATGAAACGATTTTAACTGAAAAAGTAATTCAGAAAATTACAAATCAGTTTGCTTCTTATTTGATTGAAAATAAAGAAAATGCAGACGAAACAATTCAGTTAATCGAAAAAATGTTTCATTTAAAACAAGCTTAATACAATCATGAAAATAATAAAAATTGGTACACGTCAAAGTCCGTTAGCACTTTGGCAAGCCAATAAAGTTGCTTCTATTCTTGAGGCAAAAGGTCATCCAACAGAAATCGTTCCGATTACTTCTGAAGGTGATGCAAATCTAAAACAACCCATTTATTCATTAGGTTTAACAGGTGTTTTTACGCGTTCATTGGACATTGCTTTGTTGAATGATCAAGTAGATATTGCGGTTCATTCGTTGAAAGATGTTCCAACTGTTTTACCAGAAACATTAGAGTTGATTGCGTATCCAGAACGTGCAAGTTCTGCGGATATTTTGGTGTACAAATCGGAAGATATTTTCGAGAAAGAACACCGAATTATTGCAACAGGATCTTTGCGTCGTAAAGCATTTTGGAATCATAAATATCCAAATGATACGATTGTAGATTTACGTGGAAATGTGCAATTACGTCTGAAAAAATTGCAAGATAATGCAGATTGGGACGGAGCTGTATTTGCTTTTGCAGGTTTGGATCGTTCAGATATTTTAGATGAATTGGCTGAAAAAGGTCTTCATTATAAAGTGATTGATTGGATGATTGCTGCGCCATCACAAGGAATTTTGGGAATTGTTGCCAAAGAAGGTTTGGATTTGAGTGATATTAATGATGCTCAATGTGAACTTTTTGCTACGGTAGAACGTCAATTCTTGAATGTTTTAGAAGGAGGTTGTACAGCGCCAATTGGTGCGTTAGTTGAAAAAATTGATGAAGAAAATTACTCGTTCAAAGGAGCAATTTTATCAATTGATGGACAAGAGATGATTTCAATCGAAAGACAATTCAAAGCAGATGAATATTTGACGAAAGGTCGTGAGTTTGCTGAAGAATGTATTGCGCAAGGTGCAGCAAAAATGATTGAAGAAATTAAAAAAGAAATCGGAACGAAATAGTGCGAACGAAAGTTTTATTCACGAAGTTTATTTCTCCTGAATTGCTTGAAAAAGAATTTGGAACTGATGTTGAGGTGGTTTGTAAACCAACTTTACAAATTGAATTGACTTCGAAAAATGAAATTTCTGCACAGGTTGATGAATCCGTTCATCAATTTATCGTGACGAGTCAAAATACAGTAAATGCCATTCAAGGATTGGAATTGAATGGTCATTTTTTTGTTGTTGGAAAAAAAACGGCAGAAAAACTAAAAGCACAAAACAGAGAAGTTGTGTTGGTTGAAGATTATGCAGAAGATTTAGCTCCGAAATTGATTTCAGGAAATTATTCTCCGAAATGGAATTTTTTATGCGGTTCTTCGCGCCGAGATTTGTTGGTAAATGAATTGTCAAAAGCAAATCACAAAGTCAATCAAATTATGACATATCAATCAGAACAAATTGTTTATCAATTAAATGAAACTTTTGATGCGTATGCTTTTTTTAGTCCGTTGTCATTCAAAGCGTTTCATCAACAAAATGAAATTTCAGAAAGTTCGCGTATTTTTACAATCGGAAATACAACAACCTCTGCGATACAAGAAGTTTATCCAAATTATGAAATTATAACTGCGCAAACACCTTTGGTGGAAGTGGTTATCGAAAATATAAAAAAATACATCAATGATAAAAAATGATTTGCTTTTAAAAGCATTGAGAGGTGAGGAGGTAGAGCGTCCGCCAGTGTGGATGATGCGTCAAGCAGGACGTTATTTACCAGAATTTATCGAATTGAGAGATAAATATGATTTCTTTACACGTTGTCAAACGCCAGAATTAGCGGCTGAAATTACAGTTCAACCAATTCGTCGTTTTCCGTTGGATGCAGCCATTATCTTTTCGGATATTTTGGTTGTACCACAAGCAATGGGAATGAATTTCGAGATGAAACCTGGTGTTGGTCCGTGGTTAGAGAATCGTATTCGTACAGCTCAAGATGTAGAAAAAGTTTATATTCCTGATGTTGAAGAAGAGTTAGGTTACGTTTATGCAGCGATGGATATCACAAAGAAAGAATTGGATAATAATATTCCGTTGATTGGTTTTGCAGGATCGCCTTGGACATTGTTGTGTTATGCAGTGGAAGGTCGTGGTTCTAAATCTTTTGATCAAGCGAAAGGTTTCTGTTTCCAAAATCCAGTTGCAGCGCACCAATTGTTAGAGAAAATCACTCAAACTACGATTCAATATTTGTTGAAAAAAGTGGAACATGGTGCAAATGTGATTCAGATTTTTGATTCTTGGGGTGGAATGTTATCTCCAAAAGATTATGACGAATTTTCTTGGAAATACATCGAGCAAATTGTGAACGAAGTTTCTAAAGTAGTTCCTGTAACAGTTTTTGCAAAAGGTTGTTGGTTTGCTTTAGAGAAAATGGCAGATTCTAAAGCTTCTGCTTTGGGTGTTGATTGGACAATTACGCCACAATTAGCGCGTGAGTTTACAGGTTTCAAAAAGACGTTACAAGGTAACTTTGATCCTTCTCGCTTGTTATCTCCACCAGAAACTATTCAGCAAATGGTAAAAGAAATGATTGACGATTTTGGTCCGTATAAATATATTGCCAATTTAGGTCACGGAATTTTACCAAATATTCCAGTAGAAAATGCACAAGCTTTTATAGAAGCTGTCGTAAATTATAAGAGAGATTAAGAAACTCGATATAACAAGAAAACCTTCCGTAATGGAAGGTTTTTTATTGAATATATAATTTAAATTTTACGATATTATTTAGATCTTTTGTATAATAAGCGATCCAATAATAATTATTCTCTTTACTTAAAATTCTATATTGATATATTTCTCCTTTTCTACTAAATGATTTTTTCATTGAATTATTGCTTTCTAAAAACTCTAGATTAAAATCATTATTTTTTATCCAATATAATTTTAGTTTAGAAAAAGATTCATCAATAAAATATTCAATCCAATTATTATCTTCAATTTTTACAATTGTTTTATTTCCTTCGTAGTCAAAATAATATAATTCAGAAGCTGACTTTACTAAATTATAATCTTTATCATTGATTGTTGATTTAGGCAAATTTTCTAAAGTAATCCAGTTTTCATTATTTTTTTCAGAGAATTTCTTTATTATATCAGTGTATTCTTTACATTTTTTTTGAAATCTATAAAAAATAGCTTCTTCTTCAGCTTGAATTTCATCTTTTGAAAAATCTTTAAAATATTTAATTAAACTAACATCTTGATTAACTAAATTAATTCTATCTAAATCATTAAGATTTTTATTTTCGGAAAGGATATTACAAAGATTATGAATTAGTATATCTCTTTTTTCATCAATATTTTGTGAAAAAGAAATTGAACAAATTATAAATAGAATATAAGTTAGGTAATATTTCATTTTTGGTTTTTTATAATTAATAAAATAAGAATAATTAAAATATCTGAAATAAAATAGTGTTTATTTTGCAAAATTTTTTGAGAGTTTATCGCTGAAAATAATTCCAATAAATGAAAGTAGAATAATAATTGAACTCGAAATTAAATCAGAAGTTAGTCCATCTTGAAAAGAATCTTTTACACTAAAATACTTAATTGTTGTATTGATAAAAATAGGTAATTGAAAAATCAATAAAATAATCGAAACGATTATTATTGAAATCTGCGCATATTTTTGAATAGGAATTGTAAGATTTTCAATTCTTGTATCTTCAAAATATTTTTCGATTCTAAGAAATCTAATCATAATTTCTGTTTTATAAATGAAAGTATAATAAATCAAAAACAGTACAATGAATAGAATTATAAGCGTGATGTAAGGAAATAAAACGATATTTTGACTTTTTATTTCTTCAGGAAATATTACATCAAAGTTCATTAACAGATTGATTTGCTCGGGAAAAAATGTTATAAAAGTTTCTATAATAAAGAAAAAACCAATCAATTTGATTATGATTGCAAATAGATTTTTAATCGTCATTTTGTTTCGTGTTAATTATTATAAATGTAATAAAAATACATTCTAATCTCCATTTTAACAGAAAATTAAAAGAAATCAATTTTATATTCGATAGTTTTAGTATATTTTAGTAGAAATATTAATATCATAAGTAAACTACATAAAAGAATAAGATGAAAAAGGGTATATTTTTGATGTCAGTTTTGGGTGTTCTTTTCTTTGTTCAGTCATGCGAAACGAAGAAAGAAAATGCTGACTCAACAACTAAAGAAGTTGTAAAACAAGATACAGTGCAAGCTGCTGCAGAGCCTGTTGGAAATCCTACAGATGTTAAAGCTGACCCAGGAACTTTCCAAATTAAACCTTTAAAATATGGTTACGATGAATTGAACGAATACATTGATGCAAAAACAATGGAAGTTCATTTCTCTAAACATTATTTAGGATACATCAACAAATTGAATACAGCGCTAAAAGAAGCAAATATCAAATCGAATGATATTGTAGACATTTTGAAAAAAATGGATATGAATAATGCTGCTTTACGCAACAATGCTGGTGGATATTACAATCACATGCTATATTTCGATATTATGTCTCCAACGCCGCAGAAAGCGCCTACAGGAGATCTTAAAGCGAAGATTGATGCAACATTTGGTTCTACAGAAGAATTGATGAAGCAATTGGACGAAGCAGGTTCTAAACGTTTTGGTTCTGGTTGGGCTTGGTTGGTTGTGAAAGCGGACGGAAGTTTGGCGGTTACAACTACAGCAAATCAAGATAATCCATTGATGCCAGGAGCAGAGGTTGCAGGAACGCCAATTTTAGGAATTGATGTTTGGGAACATGCTTATTATTTAAAATACCAAAATAAACGCGATGATTATTTGAAAGCGTTTAACAATGTTTTGGATTGGAAACAAGTTGAAGATAATTACAAGAAAGCGAAATAAACTTTCGGGTAACGATATAAAAAAAGCTTCTCAAATTTTTGAGAAGCTTTTTTGTTTTATATGAATAATCTTAATTCTTAATTAACGATTGTGTTTCTGTTGTTCCATCTTCATTAAAAACGCGAACAATGTATTTTCCTTTTTTCAAACTTTGTACGTTAAAGTTTGCTTTCTGGCTTCCGTCTAATTTTTTATTCATCACTTCATTTCCAATAATCGAGTATATAGATACCGAACTTGCTTTCGATGGATTATCAAATTTTATTGTAAACGTAGAACTCGCAGGATTTGGATAAATGCTAACAGAGCCTTTGTCCTGATCAAATCTCGACTGAGCTGATGCAGATGTTATGGTGAATAAAAATATAGTTATAAATAGTATAAAGTGTTTCATATGCTTGTAATCCTAACAAATATAAAAATAAATAATTATAAAACAAACATTTCAAAATATATACCAAACAAAAAAGTGATGCTAAATTTTAGCATCACTTTAAGATATATAATAAAAATTATAAACTTATTATAAGCTGTAACGGATAAATCCAGTTACTTTCAAGTCAGCGTTAACAGCTTTAACGACATCTTGAACAGAAGTTTTTCCGTCTTTGATTGACGCTTGGTGAACTAATGTATTCTCTTTGAAGAATTTTTGTAATTTACCTTGAGCGATGTTTTCAATCATGTTTTCTGGTTTACCTTCTGCAACTAAAGTTTCTCTAGCGATAGATAATTCAGTGTCAATTACAGATTGAGCAACAGAAGTTTCATCTAATGCTACTGGGTTCATAGCAGCAACTTGCATAGCAACGTCACGAGCTACTTCAGAAGCACCTTCTACGTTAGCAGATAAAGAAACTACAGCACCAATTTTGTTACCAGCGTGGATGTAAGAATTAACGATAGCACCTTCGATAGCTTGGAAAGTTCCAATTTCGATTTTTTCTCCAATAACACCTGTTTGCTCAGTTAATTTTTCACCAACTGTAATTCCTGCGAATGGTAAAGCTAATAATTCTTCTTTAGAGTTAACTGTTAAAGCTAAATCAGCGATTTCGTTAGCCATAGCAACGAAAGCTTCATTTTTAGCAACGAAGTCAGTCTCACAGTTCAAAGCGATAACGATACCTTTAGTTTGGTCAGCGTTAACTTTAGCGATAACTGCACCTTCTGTAGAATCACGGTCAGCTCTTTTAGCAGCTACTTTTTGTCCTTGTTTACGTAAAACTTCTACAGCTTTATCGAAATCTCCACCAGCTTCTTCTAAAGCTTTTTTAGAATCCATCATTCCCGCACCAGTTGCGTTTCTTAATTTACTTACCTCAGCGGCTGTTGCTTTGTAGCTCATAGTAATATTTTTATTTTGTTTCTTAATATTTTAAATAAAAGTAGCTCGTACACCACAAAGTGGTGTAGGAGCTACAAGGTATATTATATCGATGAATTGATCATCAAGTTAATGTTAAGCTTCTTTTGTTTCAGCTCCTTCTTCTTTACCTTCTTTTGCTTTTTCTTTTTCTGCTTTACGTGTAGATAAACCAGCTTTGATAGAATCAGCTACTGTAGATAAGATGATATCGATAGATTTAGAAGCATCATCATTTGCAGGGATTGGGAAATCTACTTGACGAGGGTCAGTATTTGTATCAACCATTGCAAAGATTGGAATACCCAATTTTTGAGCTTCTGCTACAGCGATGTGCTCACGTACGATATCTACAATAAATACTGCAGATGGTAAACGTGTCATATCAGCGATAGAACCTAAGTTTTTCTCTAAAGATGCTCTTTGACGATCAACTTGTAATCTTTCTTTTTTAGATAGTGTTTCAAACGTACCGTCTTTTTTCATACGATCGATTGAATTCATTTTTTTAACTGCTTTACGGATAGTAACAAAGTTAGTTAACATCCCACCAGGCCAACGTTCTGTAATATAAGGCATGTTGATTTCTTCAGCATGCTTAGCTACAACATCTTTTGCTTGTTTTTTAGTTGCAACAAAAAGAACTTTACGTCCAGATGCAGCAATTTTTCCTAAAGCTTCAGATGCTTCATCTAATTTCACTGCAGTTTTGTGAAGATCGATGATGTGGATTCCGTTTTTCTCCATAAAAATATAAGGAGCCATAGCCGGATTCCATTTTCTTGTTAAGTGACCAAAGTGCACACCAGCACCTAATAAGTCCTTTACATTTACTTTTGCCATTTTCTTTTTTTTAGTTTACGTTCCGTTATCTCAACAAGCAACAAACAAGTGGTCGAAAAATTCTAGCCTTATTTGTTTAGATGCTAAACCAACGGAAAATGGATTTTTTAATGAATTGAATAAATTAACGTTTAGAGAATTGGAATTTCTTACGCGCTTTCTTTTGACCGAATTTTTTACGTTCAACCATACGTGGGTCACGTGTTAATAACCCTTCTGGTTTTAATTGTAAACGAAAATCTGCGTCAACTTCACATAAAGCTCTAGAAATAGCTAAACGAATTGCTTCAGCTTGACCAGTGATTCCACCACCAAATACTTTGATATCTACATTGTATTTCTCTTTTGTACCAGTGATTAAAAATGGTTGTTCTACTTTGTATTGTAATACTGCTGTAGGGAAGTAGATTGCTAACTCGCGCCCGTTAATGAAGATTTCTCCATTACCTTCTTGTAAGTATACACGAGCAACAGATGTTTTTCTACGTCCGATTTTATGAACTATTGCCATGGAATTAGATTATAAATATTCGTTAATATCGATTTGTTTTGGTTGTTGAGCTTCGTGATTGTGCTCAGTACCAACAAATACATGTAAATTAGTCAATAATTTACTACCTAATTTATTTTTAGGTAACATTCCTTTTACTGACTTTTCGATTAAGCGTACAGGATCTTTTGCAAAAACTTCTTTCGCAGTTAATGATCTTTGTCCACCTGGGTAACCTGTGTGACGGATGTATAATTTGTCATCCCATTTGTTACCTGTTAATTGAATTTTGTCAGCGTTTAAAACAATTACATAATCTCCACAATCTGCATGAGGAGTGAAGTTTGTTTTGTGCTTACCTCTGATAAGCTTCGCAACACCTGACGCTAAA
The DNA here is from genome assembly GCF_002431085.1 of Empedobacter sp. UBA5924. Lineage (NCBI taxonomy): Bacteria > Pseudomonadati > Bacteroidota > Flavobacteriia > Flavobacteriales > Weeksellaceae > Empedobacter > Empedobacter sp. UBA5924. The sequence continues at coordinate 9,897 of NZ_DJDM01000034.1, read as the reverse complement.
CGACCTAATGATAAGTCAGAAGCGTCCACAACTACCCATTCTTTCTGAGCAGTTTCTTTGTTGGCTGATGAAGTTTTGTAACTTAACGTGTCCACTATCTTGATTTTTAATATTTTATAAATTACCGACAATCCGATCGGGGTGCAAATGTACAAAATGATTCTGTTTTCCCAAAAGATTTTAGGAATTATTCGTCATTTTGATGGATTTGTACCATTTAGATGGTTGTCAAAACGTTTGCAAAATTACGTTAATTAATTGAATATCCAATATTTTTTTCGAATTAGACGTTCTATTTAATCGATTGATTGTATGAAAAAGAATTCGTTTTATTGTTTAATCAATTAAGTATGACGCTAAACAAAATTTAAAAACCGTGCAATTCAAAATTTAAATTGCACGGTTTTTTTTATTGTAAGATATCTTATTTTAACCTCTTGAGAAAGGTAAAATAGTTTGAGTTGTAGAACCTAAACCTTCAATTCCATATTCGATAACATCTCCTGGTTTTAGCCAAACTTGAGGTGTTTTTCCCATTCCTGATCCTGCAGGTGAACCTGTAGAAATAATATCTCCAGGTAAGAAAGACATAAATTGAGATAGGTAAGAAATTAATTTAGGAATACGGTAAATAAAATCACTTGTATTACCATCTTGCATTAATTCTCCGTTTAATTTTAACCAAACACGTAAATTATTTACATCCTCGATTTCGTCTTTTGTTGCAATAAAAGGTCCAACAGGTGCAAATGTATCACATCCTTTTCCTTTGTCCCAAGTTCCTCCACGTTCTGTTTGGAAAGCACGCTCAGAAATATCATTAATTAAGGCATAACCATATACGTGATTCATTGCCTCTTCTTCCGTTACATTATTTGCTTTTTCACCAATAATAATACAAAGTTCTGTTTCCCAGTCCATTTTTGTAGAACCATTTGGTTGCATAATTCCGTCTTCTGGTCCGTTAAACGATTGATTAGCTTTGATAAACATAATCGGTTCTGCTTGTTGTTGTAAACCTGTTTCTTTTACGTGATCATCAAAGTTAAGACCTACACAAACAATTTTTCCTGGGCGAGTTAAAGGTGTACCAATACGTACATCATCTTCAACTAATGGCAAGCTGTTAATGTTAAGCTCGATATATTTTTGTAAAGTTTCTTGTTTTTCTGTATTTCCAAAAAAATCATCATCATAAATAATTCCTGATGCTGAAACATCGAATTTTTTCTCATCGATGATTACACCTGATTTCTCCTGACCTTTTGGTCCGAATCTAAAAATTTTCATCTTCTTTATATTTTTTCCGCCACAAATATACGACGTATTGTTTTTTGATTAAATAAATAAAAAAAGACATCTGTCATTAACAGATGTCTTATAAAGATAAAAAATAATTATATTTATTTAAAATTATTTAGCAATTCCTCTCGAAATTACAATTTTTTGAATTTCTGATGTTCCTTCGTAAATCTGAGTAATTTTTGCATCGCGCATCATACGTTCTACATGATACTCGCGAACATAACCATTTCCTCCATGAATTTGAACGGCTTCCGAAGCAACTTCGTTCGCTGTTTTAGAAGCAAATAGTTTTGCCATTGCACCAGAAATAGAAATATCTTTTCCTTCGTCTTTCTCAACCGCAGCTTTAAAACATAACATACGAGCAGCTGTAATATTAGTTGCCATATCTGCTAATTTGAATGCAACAGCTTGGTGATTGATGATTTCTGTTTTGAATGCTTTACGAATTTTTGCATAATCTAACGCTAATTCATAAGCACCTTGTGCAATTCCTAAAGCTTGAGAAGCGATACCAATACGTCCTCCGTTTAAGACATTCATTGCGAAAGCAAATCCAAATCCGTCTTCACCAATACGGTTTTCTTTTGGCACTTTAACATCATTAAAGAATAATGAATGTGTGTCAGAACCACGGATTCCCATTTTTTGTTCTTTTGGTCCAATTTCGAAGCCTGCCCATCCTTTTTCTACGATGAAAGCATTGATTCCTTTGTGACCTTTTTCTGGATCAGTTTGAGCGATTACTAAATAAGTAGAAGCTGTTCCACCATTCGTAATCCAGTTTTTTGTACCATTTAATAAATAGTGATCTCCCATATCTACCGCAGTAGTTTTTTGAGAAGTTGCATCAGAACCAGCGTCTGGCTCAGATAAACAAAATGCTCCAATCACTTGACCAGAAGCTAATGGTACTAAATATTTTTGTTTTTGATCTTCGTTACAATATTTTTCCATACCAGCACAAACCAAAGAGTTGTTAACTGACATGACAACAGCAGCAGAAGCATCAACTTTAGCTATTTCTTCCATTGCAATGACATAAGAAACACTATCTAAACCAGATCCTCCGTATTTTGGGTCAACCATCATACCTAAGAATCCAAGTTCTCCCATTTTTTTTACTGCATCAGTTGGGAAAGTAGATGTTTCGTCGCGTTCGATAACTCCTGGTAATAATTCGGCTTTAGCGAAATCACGAGCAGCTTCTTGAATCATTAATTGTTCTTCCGATAATTGAAAATTCATGTGATTATATTATTTATGGTTTTTATTATTTTATGATTATGACTTTAAATTTTTATTCAAATTTTAGAGAAAAAACAAATGCTCTGGTTGATAATGAATTCAAACTTCCTGTCCAATAAGGATCTGTAGAAGGTTTATCAGGAACAATTTCATTATTAAAGAAGAACATACCTTTTAGGGCTGGTGTAAGTTTAAATCGTTTGAAATAAATTTCAACACCAATTTCTGCTTGCCAGTTAAAGTTATTCGTTGTTGTTCTGAAAACTCCAGTAGCGTTATCGTCTTCTTTATTTTCGTTCGATTGTAAATTCATTAGATAACCCAAACCTCCTTGAATATATGGACGTGTATTGAACCAACGATCTCCGTGAAAGTTAAGTAACAATGGGATTTCGATATAAGTAGATTTTACTTCGCGTTTTACATTAGAATCTTCTAAATCTCCTTCGTAAGTACCAGTTGATGTTCCAGCTAAAGGGGCGTTACGAAAATGTAAAATACGTTGTGCAAAATGCAATCCTGGTTCAGACTTTAAGTCGATGTAATCATTCACACGCATTTTAGCGATTAATCCAACAGAGAAACCAGCTTTACTTTCTTGATCTAAATAAACTAAACCGTGTTCATTTACTCCATCATCTTCTGGAATTTGAGGAGCTCCAGGGACAGGGTTAGTTTGTGCTTTAGGAACAATCTTGTAACTCATCATATTAGTTCCCAAGAAATATCCAAAACTAAATTTTTTCTGATCAGTTTCAGTTCTGTTTTCGCTTCTGTCATTATTAGGGCGAAACTGCGCATTTGCAATGCTAGCAACAGTTAACGATAATGCGATGATTAGATTTTTTCTCATAGACTTTCAACGAATAACAAGCAAATTTATTTTATACTTTTATAAATGCTTGCAATACCAAAAGTAAGTTTTTTATCAATAGGTTGTGTAAATTTTACACTTTTCAGAATGTTTTTCATTTCTTCTCCATGTGGAAAAGCACGAACTGAATCTGGTAAATAGGTATAAGCACTTTGATCTTTCGAAACCATTTTACCAATTGCAGGTAAAATATTTTTAGAATAAAATGTGTACAACTGTTTCATTGGAAAAGCTGTAGGATAAGAAAATTCTAAAATAACGAAAGTTCCTCCAGGTCTTAAAACACGATTAATTTCTGCTAAACCTTTCTCTAAGTTTTCAAAATTACGAACACCAAAAGAAACGGTCACACAGTCAAAAGTGTTATCAGGAAAAGGTAAATTTTCCGAATCACCTTGCACCATTTCGATACGATTTTCTAATCCAGCTTCTTTTACTTTTTTGCGACCAACTTCCAACATTCCGTTAGATAAGTCTAATCCAGTAATTTTTGCATCGGTATTTTTACCCATCATAATCGCTAAATCTCCTGTTCCAGTCGCGATATCTAAAATCGTTTTTGGTTGAGAAGCTTTTACCATTTTGATAACATCTTTTCGCCATTGAATGTCGATTCCCATTGATAAAACACGGTTTAATAAATCGTATTTTGGCGAAATATTATCGAACATTTGCTCGACTTGTTTCTTTTTATTTAGATCTGATGCTTCGTAAGGAGTTACTGCATCGTGTTGATGATTTGCCATTTTGTAAAGTTATAAAATCTAAATCTTATTCGTAATTCTCGAAATAAAATTGTTTAAAATCTTCTTTGTTAAATATTTTCGATAAATCAGTTGCTTTCTCGCTTCCACTACTTTTTATGAACATTTTAGGATAATCTTGATCGATGTTATAGTAAAAGTTTTCGATGTATAATTGAGAAGATTTTTCGATAATTCCGTGATAAACCTTGTTATCTATTGCAATATTGTTTGATAAAAAGATAGAATCTTTGTTTTTTCTAACACCATAAGGTCGTGTAAATGTATAATATTCTTGATGCGTTGGATTTATAAAACCATTTGCTCTTGTAATATCTACAACTGTATCTACATTTTTGTTATTAAAACTATAAACGATATGCGCTTTTCCTTTTTTCAGGTCTACTCTTGCGTTTTGTTGCGGTGCAATTGTAAAATCTTTATCGTTAATTTTGATTGTCAAGGTTTTGTTTGATGGATTGTCAATCACATACCCATCTTTTTTGCTCAAAAAAGTGTTATAAATAACAACGATCAAAGCAGCTAATCCACAGACGATTAAAAGACCAATTAATGAAGGATTTTTTTTCATGCTGCTAAATTAATTATACTTTATTAATTTCGGCATGAGTTATTACATATTTTTCATTACTATTTTAATGAAATGTGTAACTTTGTCGCTATTATTTTTTTATTAAAATTGAACAATATTAATATGATAAACTCTGTAATTACAGGTTCTGGACACTATTTACCAAATAGAATTGTTACGAACGAAGATTTTGTTAACCACGAATTTTATGACGAAAGTGGAAATCGTTTGGATAAAACTGGTGAAGAAATTACGCGTAAATTTGAGGAAATTACAGAAATCAGAGAAAGAAGATATGTAGAAGATGATTTATTAAATTCTGATATCGCAACTTTTGCAGCTAAAAAAGCAATTGAAGAATCTGGCGTTAATCCAGAAGAATTAGATTATATAATCGTTGGGCATAACTTTGGAGATATTGATCCTGTTGGTCATCAAATTGATATTATGCCGTCTATTTCGGCAAAAGTAAAACATAATTTAGGAATCAAAAACCTAAAATGTAAACCTTATGATATGACATTTGGTTGTCCAGGTTGGATAGAATCATTGATTTTAGGACATCAATTTATTCAAGCAAATATTGCAAAGAAAGTTTTGGTAATCGGTTCTGATACGTTATCTCGTGCTGTAGATCCACATGATCGTTCTGCGATGATTTTTGCAGATGGAGCAGGAGCAGTGGTTTTAGAAGCAAAAGAAGCTGACTATAAATATGGAATCATCAATCATGAAACTTTAAGTTATACAGGTGATGAATTGGCTTATTTGACAAATGGACGTTCTGCTAATCCAGATTATAAAGGTTCAATCAAAACAATTAATATGAAAGGCCGTAAAGTTTACGAATTCGTATTAAAAAATGTTCCACCAGCAATTAAAGAATTGTTAGATGAAACAAATTTATCAATTACTGATATTGATAAAATTTTATTGCACCAAGCAAATGCAAAAATGGATCATGCGATGATAGAGCGTTTATACAAATTATATGGTGTAGCTGTTCCAGAAAAAATTGATCCAATGACTGTTCAATTCTTAGGAAATACATCTGTAGCAACGGTTCCTACAATGTTTGATTTAATCAAAAAAGGAGAATTAGCTCCTCATCAATTTCACGCAAATGATACAATTATTTTAGCTTCTGTTGGAGCTACAATGAATGTTAATGCGGTGATTTATCAATTCGAAAAATAAAAACAAAAACTCATATACTATTGTGAATACATTCGGAAGATTATTTAAAATTTCAACTTTTGGCGAAAGTCATGGTGTAGCGATTGGAGGTGTAATTGATGGCGTTCCAAGTGGAATCGAATTAGATTTTGATTGGATACAAGCGCAATTAGATCGTCGTAAACCAGGACAATCTGCAATTGTGACACAACGAAAAGAACCAGATACAGTACAATTTCTTTCAGGTATTTTTGAAGGAAAAACAACAGGTGCTTCTATCGGGTTTATTATTCCGAATGATAATCAAAAATCTCACGATTACGATCATATAAAAGACGTTTTTCGTCCTTCTCATGCCGATTTTACATACGAAACCAAATATGGTGTTCGCGATCATAGAGGTGGAGGAAGAACTTCTGCGCGAGAAACGGCTAATTGGGTTGTTGGTGGTGCTGTTGCAAAACATGTGATTCCAAATATCAATATTACAGCTTATGTAAGCGGAGTAGGTGAGTTGAAGTTGGATAATGATTATTCTACATTAGATTTTTCTAAAATTGAAGAAACGGCAGTTCGTTGTCCAGATCTAGAAATGGCAGAAAAAATGATTAATCATATCAAAGAAATTCGCAAAGAAGGTGATACAATTGGAGGTGAAGTAACTTGTGTTATTCAAAATGTGCCAGTTGGTTTAGGTGAACCAATTTTTGATAAATTGCATGCACGTTTAGGACAGGCGATGATGTCGATAAATGCCGTAAAAGGTTTTGAATACGGCGAAGGTTTTGCTTCTACATCGATGAAAGGTTCAGAAATGAATGATCAATTCAACCAAGATGGAACAACAAGAACCAATTATTCTGGAGGAATACAAGGTGGAGTTTCAAATGGAATGGATATTTATTTTAAAGTTGCTTTCAAGCCAGTTGCGACATTAATGCAAGAACAAACAACGTTGAATGCAGATGGCAAAATGGTAGAAATGCATGGAAAAGGTCGTCACGATCCTTGTGTTGTTCCAAGAGCCGTTCCTATTGTAGAAAGTTTAGCTGCGATGGTTTTGGCTGATATGTTGCTGATACAACGAACAAGAAATATATAAACAAAAAACTCCAACCTTTAAAGTTGGAGTTTTTTGTTATTGTCATTCTGAATGCAGTGTTTACGAAATGAAGAATCTGAGATTTTTCGACAAGCTCGAAAAGACAAGTATTTTTTGTTCTTAATAATTCTTAACCAAAATCCTTCATTTCTTTTCGATAAGTTTCTCCAATTGGTAAAATTTTCTGATTGAGATAAACAGAATTTCCATCAATAGAAGTTAAAAAATCAAGATTGATGATATACGAACGATGAATTCTTTTGAAATGATTTGGTAATTTTTCTTCGAAAGACTTCATGGTTTCTAAGACTAATATTTTTTCAGTTTTGGTATGAATTCGAATATAATCTTTCAAACCTTCAATGTAAATTAAATCTGAAAAATTAATTTTTACTTGCTTTCCATTTGCTTTTACAAACAAATAAGTCGACTGATTTTTAGTTGATGTCGTTTGAAAAAAATCAACATATTTTTTTATAGAGGCATCAAAACGTTCTTTCGTAATAGGTTTCAATAAATAATCAACCACATGAAAATTAAAACTTTCTAAAGCATAATCTTGATAAGCTGTTGTGACAATGAATTTCTGAGAATGATCAAGGATTTTCATCAACTGAATTCCAGTCAATTCGGGCATTTGAATATCTGTGAAAATAAGATCAACTTTATTATTTTTGAGAAAATCAATTGCTTCAAAAACTTCAGTTGTTGCAAGTGAAACAATTAAATTTTCATTTTCAGAAGCATGTTTTTTCAATAATTCAACAGCTAAAGGTTCATCGTCTAAAATAATACACTTAATTTTCGTCATTTAATGGAATTTTTAAGTAAATATGAAAGGTTTCATAATCGTTTTTAATTTCGAAAGTATAATTATTTCCGAAATAATAATTCAATCTTTTTTTCAAATTCGTTAATCCAATTCCTGAAGTTTCATCTTTTTGATGTTGATTAATTTTATTTGAAACGGAAATCTCAAGGTATTCAGAATTAGTTTTTAAATTGATTTTAATTGGATGATTAATGTCTTTTACAACACCATGTTTTATTGCATTTTCGATTAAAGGCGAAATAATATATGGATGAATTAATTTTTTAGAATTCTCAATCAAAAATTCTTTTTCGACATAAAATTTTTCTCCATAACGAATCTGCTCCAAATCTAAATATTGATTGATGTAATCAATTTCTCGTTCAATTTCAATTTTATCTTTATTGGTTTCGTAGGTTGTAAAACGCATAATTGCACTCAAATTTTCGATTGCTTTTAACGAATGAGGAGAATTTACACTCACCAAACTATAAATATTATTGAGTGTATTAAACAAAAAATGAGGATTAATTTGAGATTTGAGAAAATTAATTTCAGCTTCTTTTTTCTCTTTTTCAATGATGTTATTTTGTTTTAGTGTATGGATTGAATGGAATGTCATCCATAAAAAAAGTGACGAAAAAACGATAAAAGAACCATAATGTAAATTGTCGTAAATGTAAAAACTAATTGTTGTTCCTTCAAAATAATTGACTTTATGGAACAAAAAATCTGTAATAATTTGCTCAATAAAATAACGAACAATAATGAATGTTGTAAAGGAACATACTATAGAGAATAATATCGATTTCCAATTTATTTTTTTAAGAAAATAGGGGGCAATAAAAAAATAGATAATAAAAATTGTAATTAACTGAACAATATACATTGTTGATGCAAATAATGTAATTGATTTAAAAAATGAATTTCCGTTAGTTAGATTAACTAATCCAATTGTTATGTAATCAAACAGAATGTAAATAACCCAAAAACCTAAAAGTATAAATACGCTTTTTTGATTTGAGAAACTTAAATTTTTTTTATCACTCTCCATTGTTTTTGTTTTTTGTAAAATTAGATTCTTTTCTAGATAAAAGTGAAGTGATTCGTCGATAAATCAAATGGGTTAGTCGATAAATAGAAGTCAATTTTTTCAGAATCACAGAAATTTGAATCATAATTAAAAATTAATTCAAATGAAAAACTTATTTATCACAATCATTACCGTTTTAGGTTCTGTTAATTTATCTGCTCAGGCAAAATATAATTTTCAAACAAAATTTGATGATGCGATTCCAGTTCTTAATGTTGGGACTTTTCACATGGGATATACTCCAGATGCAAGTACGACTGAATTTGATGAGAATAACCAAGATAATGTTCGTCAAATACATGAAATAGCAAAGCAGATTGCGGCTTTTAAACCTACAATTATTTTAGTTGAACAAAATCCTTCTCGCAATAAAGTGTTGAATAAACTTTTTCAAGATTATTTACTTAATCCTAAAATGAAGTTTGAAAATCCAAACGAAGTTGAGTTATTGGCTTATGAAGTTGGGAGACTAAGCGGATCGAAGAAAATTTACGGAATTAATTATCAAGAAGATTATCTTTATATGCTTGGTGATTTGTTGAAAGAGCAAGATGATTCGATTACATTCAAAAGATACATTGAAATGTTCCGAAATAATGAATCGAAAAATGGAGTAACAAAAAAAGATGTAAAATTAAAAGAGTTATTGCAGTACTATAATCAACCAGAATTTTTAGATTTTTCTGTTGCAGTTAATGCGGATATGTTAACGACGGTTTCATACAAAAAATATCCAGTAGGAGCAGAGCAAGCGGCGAAATATTATCATAGAAATTTAGCTATGTTCTCAAATATGAACAATGTGCCGATTACAAAAGACGATCGTATTTTTGTATTAATGGGTGCTACGCATACGGCTTTCTTCAAAGATTTCTTACGACGTTCGCCAAAGTTTAAAGAAGTAAATACGTTAGATTATCTAAAATAAAAGCATAAAAAAACCTCGCAATTGC